>NZ_JANSHR010000068.1:6516-81125 GCF_047461675.1 Synechococcus sp. R70.1 | reverse complement strand
TTCTTGTTCTAATTTAGGATCACCCGCTGCCCTGCAGCTCCCCCTGCTGGGGGGTTTTTGATGCCCTCCTTGATCCCGTGAGATAGAGTTTAATTGGACGCGCGCTTCGCCTCCCCTTAAAGCTCCGTGCGGGTGAGTGGAGTCGGGTTGTGCTTTGTCGAGCGGAAGGGGTGAGAGAGATGGCAGCTGAGCAGTCAGCAGAACAAGACACTCCACCCTCCCTCGAGATGGCTAGGGAAAGTGGGGCTGAGGCTCCCCCTTTGCCCAGGGTCGGCCCTGCCAAGAACTCGATCCCGCTGACCCGAACCGCTCTGATGCGGCGCTTCAACGAGAGTTTTCCACCTTTTTACAGCCAGTTTGTTAGCAGTGAGATCCAGGTGCAAAACTTGCGTCTGGCCTATGCCCTTTATCAAACCCGTAGGGCAGTGGTGCAGATGCAGGACGAGCGGGGCAAGACGGTGGTTTGTCTAGCCTATCGCAACCGGCCTTCTCTGCTCAGCGACCTATTTGGGGTGCTGACGGCCTTCAAGCTTTCGCTGCACGGCATCCATCTCTACGGGCAGATCTACTCGCCCCACTTGGTATTTATCCGCCTCACGGTCTCCCGTGATGGCCACAGCCTTTCCTCTCAAGCCAAGCTCAACCTAGAGCGAGCCATTCACGAGTGTCTGGCCGGGGTGTTTCCTGTTCACGAAACCCTGGCGCTGGAGTTCGATCTCAAAGCCAGCCTGAAAGACGTACAGGTTTCTTTTTACTTTGACCCAGTGTTTCACCTGCCCACGCTGTTGGTGGATGTAGACAGCCAACTGGGCGTGTTTTACCGGGTGATGAGGGCCCTGGCGCAGGAGGATTTAACCGTTGTTAACCTCAATTTGATGTTTCGCCGCAACCGAGCGCGCTTTATTTTCTACTTGCTAGGTCCCGACTCAACTCTAACCATGCCGGAATTCCTGAGGCAAAAATTGGCCCTGAACATCCAGCAGCGGCTGCAGGGAGATCCCGTCTAGATCTGCACAGGATTGGGAGGCGAATCGAAAAGGACGGTGCTCAGGTAACGCTCAGCCCAGGCGGCGCCAAAGGCTTTTTCCAAAACACGGCGGGTGCGGTCGTTCTGCTGTTGTTGGCTGCAGTAGCGCTGCTGCCCTTGGTAGTGGAGCAGGATCTGCTGGGGATCCGTCTGCGGGGAGATCTGTTGCGCCAGGTGGCAGTGAATCTCCAGGTAACGGCAAGCAAAGTGCAAAAAGCGCTCGGCCTCTGCTGCATCGCTAGGACGTATGAATAGGCAGTAGGGGGAAAAAATCGTGCCCCAAGGTGGCAACTGGCGCCGGTGTTGGAAAGGGGCTAAATGAGCTCCTACAGCTTCCAGCTCCCGGATGTAGGGATCCGGCAAAGTGGGAGTGACCGGTGAGAGATCGACGATGGCGGCGCTCACCTGGCCGCGACCAGCCACAATGTCACAGCCAAACAGGGGCAGCGGGTACTGCGGCTGTGGAAACATAACACAGTGGAGGATATCCAGACTTTGGCCAGCCCGGGCCAGCTCCAGGTGCAGCTTGCGGAAGGGCCCCCCCTGGTAGCAGCGGTTTTCAATCTGCAGCTTTTCGCCCTCTAGGCGGCCCTCCACGTAGCCCAGATCCTCTGGCAGGTCGTAAGGGGCCAGGGCAAAGTGGGATCCCCATAGCTCTAAAATCGCCTCCGAGAGGCGCTGGATGAGGGGATGCAGTTGAGCCTGTAACGCAGGAGCCGTGAACACGGAAGGGGTGGGATTCGAACCCACGGTGGCCTTGCGGCCACAACGCTTTTCGAGAGCGCCACAATCAACCACTCTGTCACCCTTCCAGTTTGCATAGCGCTTTACTATCTTAGCGGCAAACGGGCTATCCTGACCGGATCCTCGCCCCCAGAATGCGGAGGATGCGACCCGATGAGATCATAGGAAGTATGGCTGCCCTCTCCATTCACCACTTCCGCCAGGCTAAGCAGACCGGTCAACCGCTGGTGGCCCTCACAGCTGCCGACTACGTCACAGCCCAGATTTTGGATCAGGCTGGGATTGACCTAATCCTGGTGGGCGATAGCCTGGCTATGACCAGCCTGGGCCATAGCAGCACCCTGCCCTTGACCCTGGAGCAGATGATCCACCATGCCCAGGCGGTGCGCCGCGGCGTAGAACGGGCCTTTTTGGTGGCCGACTTGCCTTTCTTGAGCTACCAAGTCTGCAAAGAACAGGCCCTCTTCTCGGCAGGACGGCTGATGAAGGAGGCGGGGGTAAATGGAGTGAAGCTGGAAGGGGGCTACCCGGCCATGGTTGAGACGGTGGCCTTTCTGGTGCAGCGAGGGATCCCCGTTCTAGGCCACATCGGCCTCACGCCCCAGGCCAAACACCAGCTGGGGGGCTACCGCCAGCAAGGGAAAACGCCGGAAGAGGCGGAGCGGCTGCGCCAGGAAGCTTTAAACCTAGAGCAAGCCGGGGCTTTTGCTCTAGTTCTAGAACACATGCCGGCGGACTTAGCTGCCCAAATTACCCAGCAACTCCGGATTCCAACCTTGGGAATTGGGGCTGGCCCAGGCTGTGATGGCCAGATCCTCGTCACCCATGACCTCCTAGGCCTAAGCGAGCGGATCCCACCTTTCGCTAAGGCCTACGCCAACTTAAGACAGGTAATCCGGGAAGCAGTGGAAGCTTTTGCTGAGGATGTTCGCCAGAAAGTATTTCCCCCCTCTTATCCCTGTGGGCAAACTGTGATATCCAACAAATAAGGAAGCAGAGCTAAGCAAAGACCCCGTAAGGTAACCCTGTGATTCCGGCTGGACTGAAACGCTACGCCGTTCGCTACCCTTCTATGCCCCTGATGGTTTATCGGGAGCTAGCTGCCCACTTGGCTTGTGTTCCCGGGGTAGAAACACAGCTGGAATGGAAAAAAGATCCCAGCTTTAACTACTCCGCTAGCCAAATTGAGGCGCTGCACATTTACCAAGGGCCAGAGGCTGATATAGAGCAAATTCAGCGTATCCTTGACCACTACGGCTCATGGCAGTATAGCCCTCTAGAGGGCTAGTTTCCTCTGCTTGCCGAACAGGGATCCCAGAAAAGGATCCCTGGCCTATTTTTAGCTGGGAAAGTTCTGGGGCAGGAGTGCCTCGGGGGGTTACTGGCTTTGAGCTGGTAGGTGCAACTTACGGGCCAAGCCTAGCTGCGCCAGCACCCAAATGACCCAGTAGGTCATGTCAATTTCCCACCAACGCAAGCCTGCTTTTACACACTTTGGATCAGCGTGGTGGTTATTATGCCAGCCCTCGCCGTAGGTCAAAAGGGCAGCCCACCAAAGGTTGCGGGCATTGTCGTTGCTCTCGAAAGTTCGATAGCCCCAAAAGTGACTGGCCGAATTGATCAGCCAAGTGCAGTGCAGCAGCAGCACCGTCCGTACAAAAATGCCGTAGATAACGAACGACCAACCTCCCCACAGATAGAGCACGGCAGCTAGCGGCAGTTGCAGCAGCAACCCATATTTGTCCAGCCAGCGGTAAAAGGGATCCCGAGCCAAGTCGGGCGCAAAGGCAAAATACTTCTCAGGGTTGAAAAATTCTTCTCGCTGGTAGATTAGCCAAAGCATGTGGCTCCACCAAAAGCCTTTGCGGGCCGAGTAGGGATCCTTTTCCTCATCCTCAGTAAATGCGTGATGCTGGCGATGGCCACCTACCCAAAAGATTGGCCCTCCTTGAAGAGCCAGAGTACCGAGCGTAGCAAAGACGTATTCCAGCCACTTAGGCACTTGAAAGCTGCGATGGCTGAGAAGGCGGTGATAACCCAAACAAATCCCCAAGCTGCCAAAACACCAGTGGAAAAATAGGGCCACTCCCAAGGCAGGCCAAGAGAAGAAAAGAATGCCGCCCACCAAAGCAATGGCGTGGAGAACTAGGAAAAAAAGAGCGAATTCCCAAGCAAAGCGGAAAGACTTTTGGGATGCGGAGCCGTCGGAGTTGCCCAAGGACTTGGGGGAAAGAGAGATTGCCATGAACTAGATAAACCTCAAGGTAGAGAAGTAAAGTGGCGCAGAGTCCAATCGCTCCCTGCACAGTTGTCGCCCCCAGCACTAGGAAACGCAGTGTGCTTCCCCTACCCTTGCCAGTGCAAGTTTCAGCAAGGTAGGCGGACAGCAGCAAGAGGGCAACAGAGCAGACGATGTCATCTGGCCCGAGGTTAAGCTTAACGATATTTCACCCCAAGTGCAAGCGATACTTGCAGATTGCTTCTCGTCTTCAGGATCTTCTCTTGGATCCTTACCCCATCCCCTACCATGGCACGTCCTTCTTCCCGGCAAAGGCTGCTAAAGGCAGCTCGAGAGCTATTCGTCCGACAGGGCATTGCCCAGACTACCACCCGCCAAATTGCAGACTTGGCGGGGGTTCACGAAGTAACCCTGTTTCGCCACTTTGGCAGCAAGCAGGGACTCCTCCTAGCCGTATTCGGTGAGCTGGGAGTTTTCTCCGGGATTGCCGACTTACCCCTGCCGGCGGCTCCTGCCACCTTCCAGAGCTCTGAGCTGCAAGCCATTCTCCTGCGCTATGTCCAAACCTGCTTCCAGGCTCTAGCCAATAACCCTGAGCTGGTGCGCTCATTGGTGGGAGAAGCAGGCTTCTACTCCGAGGAGCATCGCCGCGCCTTGAGAGCAGGCTTCCTGCAGGCCCAAGAGCAGCTAGCCGGCTACCTGCAGCAGATCCCCAGCCCCGAACTCCAGGCAATTGACCCGGAGCACCTTCACGCAGCTGCTGGGGTTCTCCACCTGATGATTCTGGGGACAGCTGTGTTGGCCGTTACCGCTGGCTTGCCTGCCGACGACGGTAACCAGCCCTCCTCTAATCCAGGGGACAAAGGCACTTCTGAAAATGACATCAGCGCCGCCTCTCTTCTCGATATCTGTGTAAAGCTGTGGATGGCGGCCTTGAGGGGGATGAAGGAAACCTAAAAAAAGAGAAGAGATGAGGAGGTCGTAAGCCGGGTTCTGTAGTGGGGTACTCCGAAGAGCAGCCCCCACTGGCGGCCATCTCTCTGGGAGTGATGTTGCCATCACCCTCTAGCGGCTCACCACCACCGAGACCACCCTTCCCCAACCACTTGGCTGAGTACCGTGACCTCGGTGCAGCCGACAGGGGCGAAGAACAGCCATAGTCCTGCGGCTGCGGCCTTGCTTTCCACCGGGGTTTACCGAGCCAGCGCCTCACGACGCTGCTGGTGGGCTCTTACCCCACCTTTGCACCCTTACCTGTGCTGGACTCCCAGCCATCGGCGGTATGTTTCTGTGGCACTATCCTCGCGGTTTCCCGCACTGGGCTTTCCCCAGCGGTGTGTTCTTCTGAAAGCCCGGACTTTCCTCATCCTGCTGTCTAGTGGCGACAGCGAGGACGCGGCCGCCTGCCCCTCCTATCTCTTCATTTCAATCCTACCGCATCCCCCTAGCGTAGAAAATCCCTCCCTGGGCCTACAGTTCCTTGTCGGGGAAAGCGCTGCATCAGCTCTTGGACAGCCTCGGCATGGTAGGAGCTGCGGGTAAGCGGGGAGGACACCACCTGCAAAAAGCCCAGCTCTTCCCCCACCCGTCGCCAGTGGTCAAACTCCTCTGGGGGCACGTAGCGCTCCACGGGCAGGTGCTTGGGGCTGGGCGCCAGGTATTGGCCAAGAGTGAGGATGTCGCAGCCTACCCGCCGTAGATCCTGCATCACTTGCAAAATCTCTGCCGCAGTTTCTCCTAGCCCCAGCATTACTCCCGACTTGGTGTAAAGGCCAGGATCCCACTGCCGCGCCAATTCCAGCAGCTTAAGGGAGCGCTCGTAGTTCCCCTGGGGGCGCACCCGCCGGTAGAGGCGGGGCACGGTTTCGGTGTTGTGGTTAAGCACCGTGGGGCGGGCAGCGAGAATCTGCTCCAAGGCCTGCCAGTTGCCGCACAAGTCCGGGATCAAGACCTCGATGGTTGTCTGGGGCATGCGGCGGCGGATTTCGGTAATGCAGGCAACAAACTGGCTGGCTCCCCCATCGGGGAGATCGTCCCGGTTGACGGAGGTAATCACGGCGTGGCGCAACCCCAGCCGTTGCACAGCCTCTGCCACTCGCAGCGGCTCGGTGGGATCCAAAGGCAAAGGGCGCTTGGTGAAGTCGATATCGCAGTAGGGGCAAGCACGGGTGCAGGCTGGGCCCATGATTAAGAAGGTGGCGGTGCCGTTGGCAAAGCACTCTCCTAGGTTGGGACAAGAGGCCTCTTCGCAGACGGTGTTCAGACCTAAGTCCCGCAGCAGCTGTTTGACGGAGCCTACCCGCTGAGGTGCCTTGGCCCGCAGCCAGGCTGGTTTGCCACTAGGGGAAGCAACGGCACTCAAAGAAAACCCTCCAACTAGCCACCAACGGCAACTCGTGTATCTCTTAGCTTATCCGCCTTGAGGGCAGGGCAAAAGCCCGCAAGCACTTTGATTACCAACTTGTACTAGACTAGGGTTGGCCGATACGAAGCCAAGGGCTTTGTCCCGCTACGCGGTTGCCAAGGCGATGCAGCTTGCTGAGGGGGCCAAAGCGGGGGCAGGTAGCGCCTTTGCAAACCTTTTCATAGGTATTCCCTGCTTTGGTTGGCGGGAGTACCAAGGCATACTGGAAAGCGAGTGTCGAGCGATAGGGATCCCACATGGTTGTTGCTGCTCCTCCCTCTCTGGAACAACTTGCCATCAACACCATTCGTTTTTTGGCGGTGGATGCTGTTCAGAAGGCCAACTCCGGCCACCCTGGCCTGCCGATGGGGGCAGCACCCATGGCCTATGTGCTTTGGCAGCAGTTTCTGAAGTTCAACCCCCGCAACCCTAAGTGGGTGGATCGGGATCGCTTTGTCCTCTCGGCAGGCCACGGCTGCATGCTGCTGTATGCTCTGCTACATCTGACTGGCTTTGACGTCAGTCTTGAAGATCTCAAGCAGTTTCGCCAGTGGGGATCCAAAACCCCCGGCCACCCGGAAAACTTTGAAACCCCTGGCGTGGAGGTGACTACGGGCCCTCTGGGGCAGGGGGTGGCCAATGCAGTAGGGCTGGCCATTGCTGAAGCTCACCTTGCGGCCCGCTTTAACAAGCCTGGCCACACGATTGTTGACCACTACACCTACGTGATCCTGGGCGACGGCTGCAACATGGAGGGGGTGGCCTCGGAAGCGGCTTCCCTAGCTGGCCACCTCAAGCTGGGCAAGCTGATCATGCTCTACGACAGCAACCACATCTCCATCGATGGCAGGACGGAAATTACCTTTACCGAAGATGTGGGCAAACGCTACGAGGCCTACGGCTGGCATGTGCAAAAAGTGGAGGACGGCAACCACGACCTGAAAGGGATCGCCGACGCTATCCAGGAGGCCAAAGAAGTTACCGACAAGCCTTCCCTGATCATTGTCGAGACCACCATTGGCTACGGCTCCCCCAACAAAGCTGGCACTGAGAGCGTCCACGGAGCACCGCTGGGGCCAGAGGAGGTGAAGCTCACCAAGCAAAACCTGGGCTGGCCGCTGGAGCCTGAGTTTTACATTCCCGACGAAGTGCTGGCTCACTTCCGCCAGGCCATTGAAAGAGGGGCCAGAGCCGAGGCCGAGTGGAACGAGCGCTTTGCCGCCTACGAGAAGGCCTACCCAGAAGAGGCTGCTGAGTTTAAACGGATCATGGCGGGGGAGCTCCCTGTGGGCTGGAAAGAAGCCCTAGCGCCAATTGCCGAAATCGGCAGGGAGTCCACCCGCAATCTCTCAGGTCTTTGCCTTAACGCCTTGGCCAAGGCGGTACCTGAGCTGCTGGGCGGATCTGCCGATCTGGCCCACTCCAACATGACTTACCTGAAGGGGATCCCAGAATTTCAGGCCGGCTCCTACCACGGGCGCAACTTCCGCTTTGGAGTCCGGGAACACGCTATGGGAGCTATCGCCAACGGCATGGCTCTGCACGGCGGCCTTATCCCCTACGACGCCACCTTCTTGGTTTTCAGCGACTACATGCGGCCGGCCATTCGCCTGTCAGCCCTCTCGCGGGCGCGGGTGCTCCATGTGATGACCCACGACTCCATTGCCCTGGGAGAGGACGGCCCCACCCACCAGCCTATTGAGACACTGGCCTCCCTGCGGGCTATCCCCAACCTCTACGTCATCCGCCCTGCTGATGCTCGCGAGACGGTAGGAGCCTACCAAGTAGCCCTCGAGTCCAAGTCCACCCCCTCGGTGCTGGTGTTTACCCGGCAGGCGGTCAATCCCGTGGAAGGTACCTCCGTGGAGGGAGTGGCCAAGGGAGCCTACGTGGTGGTGGATGCCCCCAACCCGGAGCTAATCTTGATCGCCACCGGCTCAGAGCTGGAGCTGGCGGTGAAGGCTGCTGCCCAACTGAAGCAGGAAGGCCGGGCGGTGCGCGTGGTCTCCATGCCCTGCATGGAGCTATTTGAGGCCCAGCCTCAGAGTTACCGGGACTCTGTCTTACCTCCCAACGTTACTAAGCGCATCTCCATCGAGGCGGGCTCCACCTTTGGCTGGCACAAGTACCTGGGTTTTGAGGGGGTAGCCATTGGCATTGACCGCTTCGGCGCTTCTGCCCCCGGCCCCGTGTGTATGGAGAAGTTTGGCTTCACGGTGGAGAATGTGCTCAATACTGCCCGTCGTCTCCTAGGCTAACCCTTGATACGCCCAGCAGGGATCCCTAGCCTGTAGAGTATGAGCGCCTCAAAGCTAGGCAAAAGCAAGGGTGGGAGGGTAGCAGCTCTACTGGCTGGCGGGATCAGCGGAGTGCTGCTCCAGGGATCCCCCTGGGTTGCCGCTCAGCCTGCCTTCCAAACAGTGCCGCTGCCGCGCCTGCCAGTGGGTGTGGATCAAGCGGTCTTTGACCGGCCAGTGGCTCGCTTCAACCCCACCCTACCTGTTGAGGTGGTAGTCCGCAACCGCACTGGCCTGCCTTTGGAGTACGGCTTTACCGATCCGCGCCAGGGTATCTCGGAACTGCAGCCGGGCGAAACGCTACGCTTGAGCAGCCCGACCCTCCCCAACTGCCTGGCCATCAACACACCCATGTTGGGGCCGGTGGGCTACCAGGTGAGTGTGGATCCCGCGAATGTCATCACCGTGGAGGTGCGCCTAGTCAACGACGTTTCGGGCGATCACTGCCTAGACCTGCAAGAGACAGGCGCCATCTTCGTCAATTGATGTTGGTGGGAATCCCTGCATCTCCAGAGAGCAAAGCCCCCCAGAGGCTCAAGTGTATTGACAGAGGTTGCCAGCTGGAACAGGATGCAGAGAGGAGGCTGGGATCCAGCTTCTGGCTAGGCAGGGGTAAAGCTGCCCCAACTCAACTTTTCCTTTGGACGGTCTCATGAGCAATCAGTGGTGTCCCCGGTTTCGCAGGGTTCTGGTGGCTGGCGCGGCGATTGTGGGGTTGGCAAGCTTGCCAGCAAAGGCCCAGCAAGTTACGGATCCCAGCCCGGCTCAGGCGGCCACCGATGTTGAGCCTACCTCTCCAATCTCGGCTTCTTTTCGCAGCCAAAATGGGGTCAGCGTACGCCCGGAAACGGTGAGGGTTTTCCTGAATGGCAGAGAGGTTACCTCGGAAGCAGTGATCACGCGCGATTTCTTTACCTACCGTCCCCCTCAGCCCCTGCCGTCAGGGCGTCACGAAGCCTTGCTGGAGTTCACCAACACCCAGGGAGTGACCCGCCGCGTCAGTTGGAGCTTCACAGTGGGCAGCCCTGTCCGTGCCTCCATTGATCTAGTAGATCACAACGCCGGCCATCGCCCCCTGTCAGCAGGCGAGATCTTGCTGGTAACCGTTAACGGCACTCCCTCTAGCCGAGTAACCGTTTACCTCGTTCAGGATGGACGGCAGGTGCAAACTCTACAGGCCCGGGAAGTTTCCAGAGGCACCTACGTGGTCAACGTCCTCGTTGAACCGAAAGATGCTACCCGCGAAGGGATCGTCATTGCGCGTTTGGAAAACAACGGCCAGGTGCGCTTTATGACTGCAGAACAGCCAGCTCGCTTGATCGAGGGGGCTGGCGGCGGTATCCAGCGTCTTGCCGCCCAAGAAGTTTCCGCAACTGCCCCTGTCCCCAGCCTAGTGCCCCAGATTACTAACTTGCGGGACGGGGATCGGGTTGCCGGCCCTTCCTTTACGCTGCAAGGCACCACAGCTCCCAATGCTTCGGTGCGGGTAACAGTAACGGCCTCAACTTCAGTGGGGGGCATTCTCAGCGCTCAGCAGACGGTGATGAACCAAACTGTCCAGGCCGATGGGCAGGGCCGTTTTACCATCACCGTCCGACCCCCCATTCCGGCCGCCGGCACGGTGTATCCGGTCAACCTCACGGCTACTTCTGGCAGCCAAACTAGCCCGACAGTAACCCTGCGCCTTGCCCAGCAGTAGCGATCCGGCCTATCGTTTGTCTCCGCTAGGGGGAAGGTCAGTCCAGGTCTTTAAGCCCTGCCGTTGGTGGCGAGCCCTGAAGGTCTTGGGTAAGGGCTGGGGAGAGGGAAGAGCGCTGTTGCCAGCGCCACAGAAGGGCGGCCATAACCACAGCAGGGGAAGCAATCATGGTGACCATTACCGGCAGAGTCTTCGGCAAGGCCAGGTAGGGGCCACCGTATTTGATGGCGGCGCTAATAGCAGCAGCAGCTACCATCAATTTTAGGGCCGACCCAAGGGTCTTGGGCTGCATAGCTCTGCCACTCCTTTGCCATCTGGACGCCAGCTCTCACAGGCTAGGCTAGCATTCCCTGCAGGGCACTTTCTGGAGACGAAACAGCACTAGAGGCTCCGCTGGGTCATGACTCGGCAACTACCGGGATCCCGTCCAGGGCGGGTGATTGCAACCGATTTGCGGGAGGAGATGCAGCGCTCCTACCTAGAATACGCCATGAGCGTGATCGTGGGGCGGGCCTTGCCAGATGTGCGGGATGGCCTCAAGCCAGTCCATCGCCGTATCCTCTACGCCATGCACGAGCTGGGCCTGATGCCGGATCGCCCCTACCGCAAATGCGCTCGGGTGGTGGGGGAGGTGCTGGGGAAATACCACCCGCACGGGGATCAGGCAGTTTATGACGCGCTGGTGCGCATGGCCCAAGACTTTGCCAGCCGCTATCCCCTGGTGGCGGGACACGGCAACTTCGGTTCGGTGGACAACGACCCGCCGGCAGCCATGCGCTACACAGAGTGCCGACTGTCGACCCTGAGCCACAGAGTGCTTCTGGAGCAGCTCTCGGAAGAGGTCGTCGATTTTGCCCCCAATTTCGACGGATCCCACATCGAGCCGACCGCTTTGCCAGCCCGCCTGCCCATCTTGCTCCTCAACGGCGCTTCCGGGATCGCCGTAGGCATGGCCACCAGTATTCCGCCCCACAACTTGGGAGAAGTGGTGGACGGCCTGCTGGCTCTGATTGACCGTCCCAACCTCAGCGCCGAGGAGCTGTTGCGCTGGATCCCGGGGCCGGACTTTCCCACCGGCGGCCAGATTGTCGACAGCCAAGGGATCCGCGAAGCCTATCTCAGCGGGCGTGGCTCCATCACCCTGCGGGGAGTGGCCCACTTTGAGGAGGCTCAGCCGGGCAAAGGACGCCACCGGCGGCCCGCCCTGGTCATCACCGAGTTTCCCTACCAGGTGAACAAAGCCGCCTGGATTGAGAAAGTGGCAGAGCTGGTTGCCCAGGGTCGTCTCAGCGGCATTGCCGACTTGCGGGATGAGTCGGATCGCAAAGGCATTCGCGTGGTGGTGGAGCTTAAGCGGGAGGCCAATCCCCAGGAGGTTTTGCAGCAGCTCTATGAGCTGACCCCTTTGCAGAGCAACTTTGGGGTAATCCTGCTGGCCTTGGTGGATGGCAAGCCGCAGCAGCTTAACCTGAAGCAAATCTTGCAGCATTTTTTACAGTTTCGCGAAGCCACCCTCAACCGCCTGTTCCGCGCCGAACTGCAGCAGCTACAGCGCAAGGTAGAAGAAGTGGCGGGGATGGTGCTGGCCCTGGCCAATCTGCAGGGGGTGATCGACCTGCTGCAGCAAGCATCCGATGGCGCCACCGCCAAAGCCCAACTGCAGGCCCGCTTGGGTTGTACCCCTCAGCAGGCGGAGACCATCTTAGCCATGCCTCTGCGCCGCCTGACGGCCTTGGAACGGGAACGGTTGCAGCAAGAGCAGTCCCAGCTACAGGCCCGCATCGAAGAATTGCAGGGGCTCCTGAGTGACCGCCGCAAGCTTTTGAACTATTTGAAGAAAGAGCTGCGCCACCTGAAGAAAACCTTCGGCGATCCCCGGCGAACCCAGATTCTTTCCAAGGCTGAGCTGGAGGCAGAACAAGCGTAGCACTGGTAGTCAGGGGGGAACGGCTTAGGGAGTTGCACCTGCTCTGTCCGCTCTAGCCGTTGCAGAAGGGCGCTAGGCCAAAGAGGTTTTGTCGGCGGCGGGATCGACCTCTGGCGCTTCAGGATGGCGGGCAGATTTGGGAAGGGAGCCACCTGACTGGAGAACTAAGCAGCGCACGGTCTGGTGCAGTTCCTCCAGCAAGATGTTGAGGGCAGAGCGAAAGTCGCGATGGTCGTCCCGCATGTGTTCCAGAATGGCGCGGATGACTTCCTTACAATCCTTGAGAATGTGCTGCTGCTGGGCAATGATCTGCACCAGCTCACTGTGTTCTTTGAGCAGATCCCGCAGGCAGGTGCGCAGATCGTCTACCTGGCTTTGCCAGAAGGCCTGTCCCTCCCGCAGCTCCATGACGCTAGCGCGCAGGTCAACGATGGCGTCGCGCAGAGCTTGGCTTTGGCGGCACTCGGCCTCCAGTTGGCGCTGCAGCTTCTCTTGCTGTTGGCGCAACTCGGCATTGGCCTGCAAGTTGGCTTCAGCGGCTCTAAGCAGTTGCTCAAGGCGGGCCTCGACAAGAGCCCAGCGCTCCTGCCCTAGCGAGGATTGACCCCGACGGACTTGCCTGCTGAAGTACCTCACAGTCGCTTCCCCCTGTCTCCTAGGCAAGGGCATCCTGCAAGCTGGGGCTTGCCAGCCCTACCGATCATACTGCCTCTTGGGGATTCCCCTCGCTTGCGGAAACGGCTTTAGGCATTTTTGAGGTTTTCTTTGCCCGAGATGATGCGGGCGCTTAGAATGCGATCCCCCAGCTTAATTTTGCGCAGCACCTCGGTGCCTTCAGTAACATACCCAAACACAGCGTAGCGGCCATCCATGAGGTTGAGGCCGGCGGGGGTGAGATCCGGCTCGGCCATGAAGATGAAGAACTGAGAAGAGGCGCTGTTGGGATCCTCTAGATAGCGAGCCATAGCCACTGTTCCCTCGGCAGAAAAAGGCAAAGCCGGCTCCACATCCCAGAGGCCCAGTTGCTCAAAAGTCTGGCCGTAGCGGGGCATTAATTCACCTTTGGCGCGAATCTCCAGAGGAATGGTGCGAACTTTGCCCGTGGCCGGATCCACATAGCCGTCGGCAGGGCCAGGAGGATCCCCGGCTTGCACAAGGAAGAATTTCTCCACTCGATCAAAGGTCAGGCCATCGTAGAAGCCCCGCTGCACCAAGTCAGCGAAGTTGCCGGCAGTGATTGGAGCACTATAGCCATCGAGGGTGATCACCATACGCCCAGCGGTGGTGTTCAGCTCCACTTCTGCTCGGCCCAGGAGCTGGGGCCTGTCGGCATACTCCTGCGGGATCTCGTAGGGGAAAGCCCCCACCCACTTGCTCTCCAGGGATCCCAGTTTGTCCACCAGACGGTCGTAGGCGGCGCGAGCCTCTTCTTTGCCCTTGGGTTTGCGCTCCGTGGCCTGGTTGATGGTTTGCAACTCCTGCCGCAGAGCGGCAATTTCTTCAGAGGCGGCAGCAGCTTGCTCAGGGGGCAACTCCGCCAGCAGGGGATCCGTGTAGCGGTCCAGAAGCCGCTCCACCTGGCGCACATCTCCCCGCACGGCTGACCAGCGGTTGTACTTCAGGTCCGCCTCGATTTTGGTGATGGCTTCATCGATTTCCCAAATCCGACTGTCCTGGATGGGCAGGGCCCGCCGCAAGAGAGTACGCGGATCGGTAATGGCATCCCCTTGGGGCAGCGCCAGCGCCGGGATCCCACCCAGCCAAACCGCCCAAAGCAATACAGCGGCCAAAACCAGCCGGAGCGATTTCCTCCCCCCCTCCCACCGCTCGGCCCTGCCGCCAACTGGGGATCCCTGCTGAGCACGCTGTGTCATGTCTTCACCCATTGCCAATGCTGCTTTTGCTCTCAGCCTGGCATTCTACCCTCGCCGGCGGCAAGCGCTGCGTGGTCAGAGCCCTTGCCTCGTAGCGGCAGCGGCGGAAGTAGGCTCAGCTGACTCTAGCTCGACCAGCCGCTTGGATCCTAATAGGGGGGCTGAAGTCTGTCTTGTGCGAAGGCGGCTCCGACTTTGCCAATGATGGAGAGCTTGATCTCCGGCTGATTGTCAAATGAGGCCAGCGCTTTCTTCCATGGCCTATAGTGCATAACAGCTTGTCAATTCAGGTGAAGGGATCCCGTCATTGGACAAGAGGACGGCTAGAGCATGGCGGCAAAGCAACTGAAGTTCTACTGGAGCCCTCAATTCCAGCTCTTTAGCTGCGACGGCGCCAAACTAGAGGGACATGGCTTTATTCAAACCAACCCTTCCCACGTCCTGGTGCACCTATTTATTGCCGCCAACGGCAACATGCCCTGGCAGCCAGTGGAAAGCCGCGAGCAAACCTGCTTTGCCGAGTACAACGCCGTGCTGCTGGAGCACCTTTTGGTTAACTGCTTCAACGCGGCAGTGCTGGAATCCATGGCCCCTGAGCAAATTGTTCCAGAGGCCCGCAAGTTTTTGAAGTGGTTTGTCTCCGAGCACTATGCGCCTTTTCCGGTCTCAGAAGAAGAGGCTTTTCGCCGCTTTGCCGAGGCTTTGGATATCGATTGCATCGTGCGGCTATTTCCCTACTTCTACAGTTTGCGGGCTTGGGAATGCTTCAGCCCCATCTACCGCAGCGAGGTTTACGATTTGGAGTTTACTTCCGAAGATGACCCGGTCAGGGAAGCGCCAGAATGGGCAGCAGATCCCAATATTTTGCAAGCCCAAGAGCTGGTAAGACAAAAGCTCACTGAGGCATTGGCCGAGGCCAGATCAAGCTGATCCAGGCCAGAGTCGGTTTTCTCAACAACTCTCCCGACTTCACCACCCTTCAAAAAACCTGGCCTTGGCTTCAAGCCTGCCCGTGCTCGGTGAGGGAATTACCCACCACCAGCCGCCGGAAAGCCTTTTTGCCCACCTGCAAAACCCGCCCCGCTAGCTCCGAAGCGTTGGCAAACTCCAGGTTGGGATCCTCCACCTTTTGACCATCTAGCCGCACAGCGCCCCCTTGAATCTGCCGACGGGCCTCGGCAGCGCTCTTGCACAGGCCGGACTCGCGCAGGATGTAGCTGAGCTTAACCGGATAGGACAAGCCCTCGACAGCAAAGGTGGGGATGGAGGCGGTCTCGACAAGTTCACCTTGCAACACCAGGGCTTGGGCGGTGCGCTGGGCCTCTTCTGCCACCTCAGGGGAGTGAAACTGAGCCACTAGGGTTTTGGCTAGGAGAATCTGGCGCTGACGGGGATCCGCCGGCAGCTCCGACAGGGGCACCGAGGTCAGCAGCTCAAAATAGCGCTCCACCAGGTGATCCGGCACCTTCTCCAGCTTGGAGTACATGGTGAGGGGATCCTCGGTCAAGCCCACGTAGTTGTTCTTGGACTTGGACATCTTCTGGTAGCCATCCAAGCCCTCCAAAAGAGGCACCGTTAGGCAAAACTGCGGGGTTTGCCCTTTCCAAAGCTGTAGCTCCCGGCCAACTAGGAGGTTAAAGCGCTGGTCGGTTCCCCCCAACTCCACATCCGCCTCCAGTGCCACCGAGTCGTAGCCTTGCAGGAGAGGGTAGAGAAATTCGTGCAAGTAGATGGGCGTTCCCGAGCGGTAGCGCTGGGCAAAGTCTTCTTTGGCCAACATCTGCCCCACTGTCATCTGGGCTTGGAGCTCAATGAGCTCGCTGAGGGTGAGGCGGGCTAGCCACTCGCTGTTGCGGCGCACCTCCAGCCGGCCAGGGGTCTCAAAGTCCAAGATCTTGGCAGCCTGCTCCAGATAGGTGCGGGCGTTTTCTTCCACTTCTTCTGGGGTCAGGCGGGGACGGGCCTCCGATTGGCCGGTGGGATCTCCTACTAGAGCCGTAAAGTCACCGATGAGCAAAATAGCCACATGGCCGGCATCCTGGAACTGGCGCAACTTGCGCAAGACCACCGCATGGCCCAGGTGCAGATCCGGCCGCGTGGGATCGATGCCCAGCTTGACCCGCAAGGGGCGATCGGTTTTGGCTAGGCGCTCTGCCAGAGCTGCTGCTCCCCCTGGAAAGATCTCGGCTACCCCCCGCTGGGTGATCTCGGCAATGCGGGGATCCTCTAGAGCGGAAGAGATAGGAGTTGGCTCCATCTCTGCACTGAGAGGCAACATGAGCCATTTTATTCCCTTGCCTAGAGGCGGCGAGGATCCCCTGCCGGCCCAGGAAGCGCCGCCCTATAATGGGGCAAACTTGGGGTTCTCCGCAACGCTGAAGTGACGGAGTTCTTGACGTGACCTACAGTCCCAGACCCTCGAGAGCTCCGCGGCACTCTTCCAGCCGCCCCTTTCCCCACCTGGACTACGACGAGTACGCCGATGACGTCCCGCCCACCCGCTTCTCCTGGCTTGCTCAGGTTGCTGGCACGGTGGGCAACCTGTTGCTGGGATCCCTGCTTTTGGGCTCTACGGCAACGGCTGCTGGCTTGTTGGGGTTGGCCATTAGCTTCCGCAACCTGCCCGATGTGCGTCAATTGCGGAACTACGTGCCGGTGGCCACCACCCACATTGTCGATATCCACGGCGAGCCCATTGCTAGCCTCCACGGGGAAGCCAACCGGGAGGTAATCTCCCTCGAAGAAGTCTCCCCGGAGATGAAGAAAGCGCTGCTGGCTATTGAAGACAGCCATTTCTACACCCACCCCGGCATCAACCCGGTCAGCTTGGGCCGGGCACTCTTGGGCAGCGTCGAGGGGGGATGGGGCTCGGCGGGGGGTGGATCCACCCTGACGATGCAGTTGGTGAAAAACCTTTTTCTAAAGCCGGAGCGCACCCTCAGCCGCAAGGTGGCCGAGATGGTGCTAGCGGTGCGGCTGGAGCAGGTCTTCACCAAAGACGAGATCCTAGAGATGTACCTCAACCAGGTGTACTGGGGGCACAATCTCTACGGCATTCAGGCGGCAGCCCGCAGCTACTTCAACAAAGATGCGGCGGAGCTCAACTTGGCGGAAGCAGCAATGCTGGCCGGGATCCTGCCGGCGCCAGAAATCTTCAGCCCCTTTCGCAACCTGGAGGCAGCCAAGCGGCGCCAACGGCTGGTGCTGGATCGCCTGGTGCAGCTCCAGTGGATTACCCCAGAAGAGGCGCAGGCAGCGCGAGAGCAGAAGCTGACTTTTGGCCGCATCACCTCTTTCCAAAGCAACGCGCCGGCGGTTACCGACGCCATTGAGGCAGAGCTGCGGCGCCGCTTTGGCGAGCAGGCCATCCTCCAGGGGGGGCTGCGGGTTCAGGCCACTATCGACCTGCGGCTGCAGCGCATTGCCCAGCGCATCGTCAACGAAGACGGGCCTCGCCTTACCGCCACTCGCCGGGCTGATCAGATGGCTCTGGCGGCGGTGGATCCCCGCACAGGCTACGTCAAGGCCCTTGTGGGCGGCATCAACGCTCGGCGGGGCCAATTTAACCGCGCCACCCAAGCCTTTCGCCAGACTGGCTCCACCTTCAAGCCCTACGTGTACTATGCGGCCCTGGCTAGCGGCCGCTACACACCCTACAGCATCCTCTACGACACCCCCGTCACCTATCCCGGCTCTCCTCCCTACAGGCCGAAAAACTATGACAACACCTTTTACGGCCCCCTCACCTTTGCCCGCGCCTTGGAGCTCTCCCGCAACGTGCCCACCGTCAAGCTGGCAGAGGAAGTCGGGATCCACAACGTCATTGCTGCAGCCCAGGCCACCGGCCTCAGCGCCGAGATGCCCCCCAACTTAACCACTGCCCTGGGGTCGGCCAGCGCCAGCCCCCTAGAGATGGCAGCCAGCTATGCCGTGTTTGCCAACGGCGGCTACTGGGTGGAGCCGACGCTCCTAGCCCAGGTGGTGGGTCGCAACGGCCAAGTTCTCTTCGAGGCCAAACCCCAGCCGCGGCAGGTTTTGGATCCCTGGGCGGTGGCCACCCTCAACCAGATCCTCAAAGGGGTGGTAACCCAGGGCACCGGGACGGCAGCCCGTCTGGACGATGGGCGACCGGTGGCTGGCAAAACGGGCACCACCTCGGATTTCCGCGACGCTTGGTTCATCGGCTATGTGCCGCAACTGTCCACTGCCATCTGGATTGGCAACGACAACAACTCTCCCATGCTCCCGGGTACGGCAGGAGGCGCTTTTGTCGCTCCCATCTGGAAGCGCTTTATGACAGAGGCCCTGCAAGGGATCCCGCCCCAGGATTTCCCCAGCCCCGATTACTTTCCCCTTCCCCAACCATGAGCGATAGCGAGGAGCGGTTGGCGCGCATTGAGCGCACTGTCGAGGCCAACGCCCAGGCCATCGCCCAACTGGCCCGGCAAAACCAAGAGCTGCTACAAACCATTGCCGGCACCGAGGAGCGCATTGCCAGTGCCGAAGAACGCCTGGAGGCGGAAGTCAAACGCTGGGGCGAGCGCTTTTTCCAGCTCAGCCGCGACACCCTCAACTTCACCCGCAATGGGGTTACCATTGCCGCCATCACCGCGGCTTTGATGTTGTCCCCCTGCTGATCGAGCTGCTGGGGCAGGGATCCCGCTGGTTTGGGCTTTCAGGCCAGGGCAAACAGGGCGCTGGGGCACCAGATCCCCACCGCCATGACTGGGGGATCCAGAGCGTAGTGGTTCTGAGTTACACTAAGACTGCAAAGAAAGGTAACGCCTTTGTCTGGTTTAGGCTTGCCTTCCCAGCGTCCTTTCTTGCATCTTTCGCACAAGACCCAGAGGACAGACGACTATGGCCTTTGAACTCCCACCTCTGCCCTACCCTGCCGACGCGCTTCAGCCCTACATGTCGGCAGAAACCTTCTCCTACCACCACGGCAAGCACCATGCGGCCTATGTAGCCAACCTAAACAAGCTGATCGAAGGCACCGAGCTGGCCAACAAGTCCCTGGAAGAAATCATGAAGACTACGTTCGGGGATCCTGATAAAGTGGGCATCTTCAACAATGCCGCCCAGGTTTGGAACCACACCTTTTTCTGGGAATCCATGAAGCCAGGCGGGGGCGGCGCGCCGACAGGGCCCATTGCCGACAAGATCAACGCTGATCTAGGCGGCTACGACAAGTTTGTGGAGGCTTTCAAAACGGCGGCGGCCACCCAGTTTGGCAGCGGCTGGGCCTGGCTGGTGCTGGACAACGGCACCCTGAAAGTGACCAAAACCCCCAACGCGGAAAACCCGCTGGTCCACGGCCAAGTTCCCCTGCTAACACTGGATGTGTGGGAGCATGCCTACTACCTGGACTACCAGAACCGGCGGCCTGACTACATCACCGCCTACCTGGAGCACCTGGTGAACTGGGATGCTGCCAACGCTCGGCTGGCGGCAGCCTGAGTGTATCTGTTCTGGGATCCCTGGACAGGGGATCCCCTTGAAGACTAGCTCCGCCTCTGCCAGCTAGGCAGACCTCTTTTGATGGGATTCGAGGGATCCTCAGCAACTGGGGATCCCTTTGCTCTTTTTGCAAGGCACCTCGAACCTGGAAGAATCTGATAGACTCAGGCGGGCATCTGGTTGCTGTCCTTTGGGTATCTATGCTGGCTAGCTGGCTGCAAATTTCAGGGATCCCTCTAGCCGTAGTCGGCCCGGTGAAAAACCCGGTGCTGGTATTCCTCATCATCCTGACGATCATGCTGGTGGCCCCGCTGCTATTTGAGCGACTGCGCCTGCCGGGGATCATCGGCCTGATCTTGTCCGGGTTGGTGGTGGGGCCCTACGGCTTGGGGATCCTGCAGCGGGACGAGACCATCGTCTTGTTGGGCACGGTGGGGCTGTTGTTTCTCATGTTCATGGCCGGGCTGGAGACCAGCCTGGAGGATTTAAAGCTCAACGCCGGCAAGGCCAGCATCTTCGGGGCGTTTACCTTCCTGTTGCCCATGCTCATCGGCACAGCAGCCATGCTGGCCATTGGGTATGACTTCCTGGCGGCGGTGCTGGTGGCCTCCTGCTTTGCCTCCCATACCCTGATTGGGCTGCCCATTGTCTCCAAGCTGGGGTTGATGCGTCTGCAGACGGTAACGGCTACCTTGGGGGCCACCCTTATCACGAATGTCCTGGCCTTGTTGGTGCTGGCGGTGGTGGTGCGCGCCCACCAAGGGGAGCTGTCGCTGCGCTTTTGGCTGACGTTGATCCCTTCCATTGCCCTCTACACGTTTGCCACCCTGTGGGGGGTGCCTAAGCTGGGCAGTTGGTTCTTTCAACGCTTTGGTCACGACGAGGGAGCAGAGTTTACTTTCGTGATCGCCACTTTGTTTGTGGTGGCCTACGGAGCGGGGTTGATCGGCATTGAGCCGGTGGTGGGAGCCTTTCTGGCCGGGACGGCCATTACCCCCATCATCCCGCCTCTCAGCCCCCTGATGAACCGGATCCGGTTTATCGGCAACACCCTGTTTGTGCCTTTTTTCTTGATCTCGGTGGGGATGTTGATCAATCCCGGCATTCTCTTGGGAGAGCCGCGCACACTGCTGGTGGGCGGGGTGATGATCGCAGCGGAGGTGGTGAGCAAGTTTCTGGCGGCTTGGATCCCGGCGCAACTGTTTGGCTGGCGCTTGGCCAGCGCTATGGTCATGTTTGGCCTGTCGATGGCCCAGGCGGCGGCTACCCTGGCGGCAATCACGGTGGCTTTTCAGGTGGAGTTGGTGGATGAGCTGACGGTGAACGGCACCATTGCCATGATCCTGGTGACCTGTGTTGCCTCGCCTTGGATTGTGGCCCGCTGGGGAGAGCAAATGCAGCCAGCCGAAGTGGCGGCAGAGTCCACTGAATTGCCCAAGCCAGCCTGGGGATCCCGCGTCCTGGTGCCGGTAGTCAACCCCGAGACTGAGAGCAACCTGCTGCGGTTGGCTCTGATTCTGGCCAAGAAAGAAGGGGGAACACTGCTGCCGCTGCATGTTTTGTCTGACTGTGCTGGGATCTCGCCAGCAGCCCTGGCCCGGCAAGAGCAGTTGTTGTCCTTTGCCGAGTCCCTAGCCCACAGCGCTGCAGCGCGGGTGGAAGCCATTCGCCGGGTGGATGACTCGGTGGAAAAGGGAATCGTCCGCTCGGCCCTGGAGCGGCAGGCGACCTTGGTGATCCTGGGCTGGAAGGGCTACTCCACCTACGCGGAAAACTTCTTCGGCAGCACCATTGACGCCGTGGTGCGGCAGGTGGAGATCCCGGTGCTAATCGCGCGCTTCCCTGTTCCGCTCGAGACGACGCGGCGCATCCTTTTGGCAGCCCCAGAGTTGGAAGTGTCTCCTGGATCCCTGCAGCAGACGATTGGGCTGGCGCAGACGCTGGCTGGGGAGTTGAAAGCGGCGCTGCAGCTTCTCTTAGTGCAAACCCGACCGCTGCAGGAGCGCTCTCCGGGCCCGGGGGCGGCAAGCTATGCCCATCTGCCGGTACAGCGGGTGCAGGGGGGGTTGGTGGCCGAGGTGCTCAAAGCCCTGCAGCCGGGGGATATGTTGGTGGGAGTGCTCAGCGAAGCCCGCAGCCGCTTTCGCCTAAGCCGCGAGCCGGAGATCATCGCCCGCCATCGTCCCGACCTCCCCATGATCGTGGTGCATCTGCCTGCTGCCCACCCGCCGCGTTTGCAGGAGAGTGTTCTGGCGGCAGGAGACTCCACTTGGTACTAGGGCTAGTGAGACTGGCTCAAACGGCAGCCCGCTTCCCCTGCTAGACTGAGAAATCGCGATCAACACCCACCCTCGCCGAGGAAAGACGTCGCTAGCGCCGGGCGGAGCCTATGGTTGCCTATTTGCTGGAAGTTGGCTGTGAGGAGCTGCCAGCTAGTTTTGTGGATTCGGCCCTAGAGCAGTGGAGGACGGGGATCCCGGCCTCTTTGGCAGAAGCCCATCTGCAGGCCGAGCAGATGCAGCTTTTCGGCACGCCGCGGCGCCTGGCAGTTCTGCTGCAGGGGCTGCCCACCCAACAGCCGGATCGCCTTCTGGAGGTGAAGGGGCCGCCAGTTCAGGTGGCCTACCAAGACGGCCGGCTTACCCCTGCCGGGGAAAAGTTTGCCCAGAAACAGGGGGTGGATCCCGCCAGCCTGGAGATCCGGCAGGTGGGGAAGGGCTCCTTTGTCTTTGCCGTGCAGCGGGTGCAGGGACGTCCAACAGCAGCGGTGCTCCAGGAATTGGCGCCCACCTGGATCACCTCCTTGAGCGGCAAGCGGATGATGCGCTGGGGCTACGGGGAGTTCAAGTTTCCCCGCCCCATCCGCTGGCTGGTCTCCCTCTGGGACGATCAGGTGCTGCCTCTGCTCTGGCCTACCCCTGACGGCAATCCTCCGTCGGGCTTAGTGGCTGGTCGGGTAAGCCGTGGCCACCGCGTCTTGGGATCCCCGCAGGTCGTCTTGGAGCGGGCCGAGAGCTACGTTCAGCAGATGCAAGCAGCAGGGGTAAACCCCGACCCGGCAGCGCGGGCAGCGCACATCCAGGCGGAGGTGACCCGGCTAGCCAAGCAGGTGAACGGGCAGGCCCAGATCCCCTCTGCTCTGCTGCAGGAGGTGGTGCAGTTGGTGGAGTGGCCAACGGCAGTTCTGGGGCGCTTTGAGCCGGAGTTTTTGCGCTTGCCCCCTGCGGTCATTGAAACGGTGATGATTGCCCACCAGCGCTACTTTCCCGTGCGGGATGGGCGGGATCCCGGAAAACTGCTGCCCTACTTCATCACCATCTCCAACGGCGACCCCCGGCAAGCGGAGCGGATTGCGGCAGGCAACAGCCGTGTGGTGCGGGCCCGCTTGGCCGATGCCCGCTTTTTCTACGAGGAGGATCGCCGCCTCCCCTTGGCCCAGCGGGTGGAACGTCTCCAGGCGGTTACCTTTGCCGAGGGGCTGGGATCGATGCGCGACAAAGTAGAGCGCATCCGCCACATCAGCCGCCTCATTGCCACTGCCTTGAACTTGGATCCCCAAGAGCAGGCCTTGGTGAATCGCACGGCTTACCTGTGCAAGGCAGATTTGGTTACCCAAATGGTGTACGAGTTCCCAGAGCTGCAGGGGATCATGGGCGCCGAGTACGCCCGCCAGGACGGCGAGCCTGAAGCCGTGGCCGAGGGGATCGAGCAGCACTACTGGCCTTTGGGGGCAGGGGAGGCTCTGCCCACCTCTTTGACCGGGCGGGTCGTGGGCTGGGCAGATCGCCTAGACACCCTGGTGGGCATGTTCCACCTGGGGCAGATCCCTACGGGCTCTTCGGATCGCTTTGCCCTGCGGCGGGCTGCCAACAGCCTGGTATTGATTGCCTGGGAGGCTGACTGGAGGTTGGATGTCAATGAGCTCCTGCGCCAGGTGGTGCGGGACTACGCGGCGGGAGACGAAAGGACCTTAAAGGCCTTGCAGGAGTTTCTTGCCCAGCGGCTGCAAATCCTTCTGCAGGAGGAAAAGCGAATTGACTACGACTTGGTCAGAGCCGTGGTCGGGGATCCCGAGTCTGTCCACGGCAAGGAGCCCCAGAAAGCGGAACTGACCTTGCGGGCTTTGAGCAACCTGCCTCTCACCCTGCTGCGGGCCGAGTACCTGCAGCATCTGCGAGCGACTGGAGAGTTGGCAGATCTCTACCCCACCCTCAACCGCTGCGCCCGCCTGGCCACCCAAGGGAATTTGGACTACGCCGTGCTGGATCCGGCGGCTGCAGTGAATCCTAGGCTGTTTCAGGAGACGGCAGAGCAGGAGCTGTACGAAGCCTGTCAAAGGGTTTACCGGCTGGGCGTGGGGCCAGCCTGCCAAGGAGACTTTACCCCACTGGTGGAGAGCCTACAGGCAGCAGCCCCTGCAGTGGATCGTTTCTTCGAGGCGGTTTTGGTCATGGATCCGGATCCCAGCCTGCGAGCCAACCGGCTGAACCTGTTGGGGATATTGCGCAACCAGTCTCGCCTGCTGGGAGATATGGGGGCTGTGGTCATGGCCGGGGAAGCGACGCCAGAGAAGAGCCGCTAGCTGCCGGCTGGCTATCCCAGTAACTAAGCGTAGGCGAGGGAGTAGAACAAGACTATGCAAGAAAGCGTAAGCATTGCTGCAAGGCCCGCTGCACTGAGCCCAGGTAGCCCTCTCCAAACAAGTTGAGATGGTTGAGCCAGTGGTAGAGCTGGTAGAGGGGCTTGCGGTGAGGATACCCCTCGTCCAGGGGATAGGCCTCTTGATAGGCCCGGTAGAACTCCGCCGGGAAGCCGCCAAAAAGCTCAGTCATCGCCAGATCCGTCTCCCGATCCCCGTAGTAGGTGGCTGGGTCGAAAATTACCGGCGAGCCATCGGGCAAGGCGCCGTAGTTGCCGCCCCAGAGATCCCCGTGTAGCAGAGACGGGACGGGCCGGTAGTTGCGAAAGAAAGTCTCTAGCTCCGCCATTACCCGCTCGGCTTGCGTCACCCAGGCGCCGCGGTAACCCCGCTGACAAGCCAGCTTGACCTGGTAGAGAAGTCGCTGTTCTCGGTAGAACTCCACCCAGTTCTGCCGCCAACTGTTGATCTGCGGCGTCGAACCAATGGTGTTGTTGCGATCCCAGCCGTAGTTGCCGTTGGGGGAGAGCGTGCGGTGCAACTGGGCCAACTGGGATCCCAGCAAACTTCCCGTTTGGGGGCGGGGCGAACTCAGCTCCAGGTATTCCAGCACCAGGTAAGCCTGCCCATCAAAGGATCCCCAGGCAATCGGCTGTGGCACCCGCACGGCATTGGCCGCCGCCAAGGTTTGCAGGCCCGCCGCCTCTGCTGCAAACATCTCCAGCGCTCTTTCTCCTCCCCCCGCCACCTTGACAAAGTAGTCCCGTCTTTCCTGGCCAGAAGAAGCCTGAAGCACACAGGAAAGCTGGTAGGCGGCGTTGATGCTGCCCCCGCCCAGGGGACGGTAGTGTAGAGGATGCAAGGGATCCCCTGTGGCTTCAGAGAGGTGCTGGGCAACGGCCTGCCAAAAGTTCTGCATCAATACTGGGCTAGCTGGGCTAGTTGTTTAGATGAACTATCGGTGTCAGTCCGGCAACCGACCCAGCTACCAGCGTAGCAAAGCTGCCTGCCGCGTCCATTTCTCGCTTGGGCGATAACCTCCGCCGCCTTTCTGGCCGCCTGGCGAGAGCCCAGAAGCTGCTATTCTCCTTCTACCGCTGCCTCAGCATCCAAAAAGTCGAGTTCAATGGCTTGGGATCCCCCCACTGCCAACAGCTCCAGCAGGGATCCCAGCCGCCACCAGATCAGTCCTGCTGTGCTGAAGACAAGGATCCCGCCGACCAAGGCCGCCAAAGCCAGAGATAGGCCAAAAACGTGTAAACAGGCAGCTACAAAGCCAAAGGCAAACAGATTGCAGAGGGTGTAGCTGAGGATGATCCCCGGCGTGCGGTAGCGGATCTGCCCCTGGCCCTCTCGGTTCTGCTGCCAAAGGGCTACCTGGTATTCCAACTTGTCTTTAAAGATGATGCCGAAAATAATAGCCAAGAAGCTGAGCAGGGCAATGGCCGAGTAGATAGGGGGGTTGACAAGGCTACGGGAAAACTCGCCGCTGAGGTAGAGGGACTCCATAAGACTTAGCTGACCCAACTCCCCCTAGCTTAACATTTCTTAGCATCTTCTGCTGGGACAACCACCTGGGGCATCAGTTGCTCAACCAATAGGAGCAGCGTGTTGGCCACAGAAGCCGGCTCTTGAGCATTTAAGGTCGTGTGGGGAATTGAGCCGTCTTGGTTGTTCAGGATCAGCAAAATGTCTTCCGGATCCCAGGCATTGGGGTGATCGACGTGGGTGATCCCAATAACTGAGGGAGCACGGGTTCTGGACCTCATAAAGGCTTGAATGGCCTGGGCATTGCGAAACTGGCCAGGCAGGTGGGCAGGCACCAGAAGAACGTAGCCATGAGCGCGCTGGATTAAAATATCCCACATAAAGCTAAAGCGGGCCTGGCCGGGCGTGCCGTAGAGATGCAGCCACATCTCTTCTTCCTCTTCGCCAATTCTCAGGCGGCCAAAGTCCATGCTGACCGTTGTGCTTTGCTTTAGCTCTGCCACCTCATCGGTGGCCTTGCAATCGGTATCGACCACCTCTATCTCGCTGATGGTGCGAATAAAGGTGGACTTTCCAGCGCCCACGGGCCCGGTGACAACAATGCGGAGAATATTGTCCATAGTTAGCTTCCCCCTACGAAAGACCAGCCCGCTCAAACCCAATTGGTTAGGAAGAAGCTAAACTGCTAGCTCCGGTAGCGATCAAGCGTTTAAACAAGGCCTCGCTCATACCCGTTTCCTGTTGCACAGCGTTGTAGGCCACCTCAAGGTAGGCTTGCTCAATAAAAGAAAGGTCGATCATACAAACTTTGCCTAGGCTCACCCGCAGTTCCTCGGGCTTACCTTCCTTGACTAGCCGACGACTCACCTCCCGAACCACTGTGGCCATGGCGGGCACCACATGCTGAGGGCCAATGCCAACGCGCACGTGAACTAGGCCAATTTTCCAGCGGCGCTCAGCGTACTGGGGGCCCCAGTTGTCCATGCCTGTAAACATTTCCCTAAACCACTCGGCAAAGGTCTGGCCCAGCCGCTGCCGGTTGTGCTTGGCTATGACTGCCGCCATCTCAGGGTCGCGATCCAGGTAGTTGTAAAAGGTATCCGACATCTCTGCGGCAATGCTGCTGCCCCAGTCGGCATTTTGCTGCAAAATCTTCTTATCTTCATCCGTAAATTCGGTACGCGAGATCAAGACTTGCAACAGCTCCAGAGGTTTGATGGCCATAGTTCCCTCAAAATCAGGTCAAAGTCAAACTCAGCCTATCTACTTCATGGCCTCCGCAATGCTTGCCGCAGCTCGCTTCATCTCCAAAAACAGCAAGCCCTGCTTTACCTCATCGCTAGCAATCGTCAGCAAGACAGCATCGGGGCCGCAGCGGGTTAAAACTCCATATCCCTTTTCTCCCTGCACAAAGACCCTCTCCATAGTTCCACGACCCAGCTCTTTCCCAATCCTCTCCCCCAAAGCAAGCATGGCAGCAGACATGGCAGAGGTTCTTTCCTCGTCCATGCCTACGGGCAGTGCGGATGCCAATGGCAACCCATCGGGAGTGACCACAGCCGCTCCTTGAATTCCTGGCGTGCTGGAAATGTAGTTCTGGAGAATTGCCTGCAAAGAGGATAAGTTAGCCATGCTTTCTCTCCTTGCTTTGTTATCTTCCCGCCTATTTGCTGATGCTCCTGTCTGATGCAGAAGATGCTGCCACAAAACTACTTATCACGGACTGCCTTCAGCAAAGTAGCCAGTCGCGCAACCAACGAGGGCTTGACCTGGCCGCTTTCCTCCGAGAAAGAGGGTAGCTTGGCGCTCAGCTTTTCCTTCCCTGTCAACTGATCTGAAGCAGGCAAAGAGGGAGCAATAGCCGCTGGGCCCTCACAAGGGCTGATGAGTCCCAGCTTGGCCAAGCGAGCACAGGCATAGCGAACTTCCAGAAGATCTGCACCCAACGCCCGGGCCACGTCAGTTAGCCTGCGCGAAGGCGAAACCTGCTCTAGGATCCCCCACTCCAAGGCAGAGAGCTTGTACAAGGGCAGCTCGGTGCTGGTGCGCCAGAAGTAGCTATCTAGTTGGGGCAAGTCTTCTTCCGGACGCTGATCCCACTTGATCTGCTGCAGCGCTTCTAGAACTGCAGCGGTGGCACTTTTGCTCAAGCCCGTCATCTCTCGATAAGGCATGGGTACGCCGGTCAGGAAACTGAACTGCCCCGCTTCCAGGGCAAAGAGGCAGTAGAGACCCACCTGGAGCTGATGGCGAAAGAGCTTGGCCAAATCTGCAGGCGAGATCAACCCCTGCCGCTGTAAACAGCGCCCCAAAGGCTCTTGCGCACCACAGAAGGAAGCCAACTTTTCCACGACCCGATCGCTAACAAGAGCGGAACGGGCTAACAACCTCTCTAAGCGGTGCTCCTCTTCGGGGGGCAGAGTAGCAATGACCCGACCTTGATAAAACCAGATTTTGTAGATGCCGTTTGGGGCCCAGATGGAAAGTTGCCCTGTTTTGCTGCCCCTTTCAACTAGCTGCAACAAGTCAGGCAAAGAAAATTCCCGGAGGTCTCCGACTATGGCCATGGCCAGCCTCCCTCGCGTAGTGTTTTAGGGATCCCCACAGCACGTCCTATTCTCGACCAAATATTTTTCCCGGACAACTGTGCAGTCGCGGAAAAGGCTGACTTTCCCGCTACCCGACCTGGCAGCAGTTACCCTGAATCCCGAGTCGTTGACTCGACCAGCTATTTCTCGCGAATGCTCCTAAGAAGCATGGAGAGGCGGCTGACCAAGGAGGGCTTAACCGGCTCCCTTGTCTCTCCAAGGTTATTTGCTCCCGAAGCCTTAGAAGTGCCCACCAGAGAAGGCTGAGGCATAGCTATTGGGCCTTCACAGGGAGCGATGAGTCCAAGCTTAGCTAAGCGCGCGCAGGCATAGCGCACCTCCAACAAATCAGCCCCCAATGCCCGCGCTAGATCAGCTAGCTTGCGGGAAGGAGAGACCTGCTCCAAGATCGACCACTCCAGCGGCGAAAGCTTGTATAGAGGAAGCTCAAGGCTGGTGCGCCAGAAGTAGCTGTCCGGCTGAGGCAAGTTTTCTTCCCGACGTTGATCCTGCTTCAGCTGCTGCAGCCCTTCCAAAACTACGGCCGAAGCCTCCTTGCTTAAGCCAGTCATCTCTTGATAGGGCAACGGTACGTTGGGTAAGAAGCTGAACTGGCCCGCTTCCAAGGCAAAGAGGCAGTAGAGCCCCACTTGCAGTTGATGGCGAAAGAGCTTGACCAAATCTACAGGGGAGATCAACCCTTGCTGCTGCAGGCAACGCCCCAGAGGTTCCTCTAGACCCCTGGCAACCAACTGGCTAATCACCTGGCTGTCCACTAGCCTAGAGCCAGTTAGCAGGTTTTCCAAGCGATGCTTTTCTTCAGGGGGCAAAGCGGCAATCACCCGGCCTTGATAAAGCCAGATGCGGTAGATACCATTGGGCGCCCAGACAGACAATTGCCCCGATTTCTTACCCTTCTCCATCAAATGCAATAGGTCGCTCAGGGAGAATTCCTGAAGATCCCCTAGCATTGCCATACTTTTACTCCCCTTGCCCCTCTAGGATCAGTTTCTCCAGTATTTTCACGGATCTTGCTCTGTTAGGCAAAAAACCAAAGAGTGCCCTCATGGGCTAGTCTGGACTTAATCATAAGCCCAGGTTGCAAAAGGTTAAAGATGATGCATTTTTTAGTCAGAGTTAGTCGAACTTGCTAAATTTTCCTAACTTGTATGCAGCAGTTGCTATGTCAGAAGCTCGGTAAAAACTCGGAAGATTAACAAATATTTAACAATCAATGTTCGGTTGTTCGCAGCCTCTAACACTTTTTAGCTGTAGCTACTCGAAAATTCACGGGGCACAAATGTTCTCCTCAAGAGAATCGAATTGAGGGTTACACTGAGGGAGCTCAAGGCCATGAGACCCCCAGCCATTGCCGGGCTCAGGCCAATACCAAAGGCGGGCAGGAGCACCCCTGCTGCCAGCGGGATCCCCAGCAGGTTGTAGCCAATAGCGCAGAGGAGGTTTTGCTGGATCTTGTGAAAGGTGGCGCGGCTGAGACGGATGGCTTCCACTACGTCCCAGAGGCGGTTGCGCATGAGGATGATATCGGCAGTCTCCAGAGCGGCAGCAGTAGCAGAGTGCAGGGCAATGCCCACATCGGCCTGGGCTAAAGCCGGTGCATCGTTGATGCCATCGCCCACCATGGCAACTCTCTGGCCCTGGGCCTGCAGATCTCGGATGACTTGAGCCTTGTCGGCTGGCTGCACCTCGGCGATGACGCGGATCCCTGGCACCTGCAAAGCTTGGGCCACCTGGTGAGCCACCTCGGCCCGATCCCCAGTCAGTAAGACCACCTGTAGGCCCATTTTCTGGAGCTGTTGCAGCGTTGCCTGGGCATCAGGCCGCAAGGGATCCTGGGCCGCCAACAGCCCCACCAGGGATCCCGCCACGGCCACCCCCACCACCGTTTTGCCAGCTTGTAGCAGCGCCTGGGCTTGGGCCTGCGCTTGCGGGGAAATCGGGATCCCTAGGGCGGCCAGCCCCTCTAAGGAGGCCAAGATGACCTCTTGCCCTTCCACCCGCGCCGAGGCCCCCAGGCCTGGCTGAGTGTAAAACTCGTCGGCAGAGAGCAGGGGTAGTCCTCGCTCGCGGAGGGCCCCCAAAATGGCCTGGGCCAGGGGATGGCGGGTGCCGCTTTCCACCGTGGCCGCCAGTTGCAGCAGCCGAGCCGGATCCAGAGAGGGGTCGAGGGCCAGGCAATCTGTTAGGTGCGGATCCCCCTGGGTGAGGGTGCCGGTTTTGTCGAAGACAACCGTTTGCAGGCGGTGGGTTTTCTCCAGGACATCGCCGCCGCGGATGAGCAGCCCCCGCTCCGCGCCCAGGCCGGTGCCCACCAGAATGGCCGTCGGCGTCGCCAATCCGAGGGCACAGGGGCAGGCCACCACCAGCACCGAGATGGCCAGCTTAAGGCTGAGGAGCAGAGGGGTGGGGTGGGGCGGGTGATCCGCCAGGTGCAGAGGGGAGTGAAGGCCGACCCCCCTCAGGAGCTCGCTGCCCCACAAGGGGATCCCAACCCAGTACCAGAAGGCGAAGGTGAGAAGGGCCAGCACCACCACCCCGTAGGTGAAGTAGCCGGCCACCCGGTCGGCCAGGCCCTGGATGGGGGCCTTGCGGGCCTGGGCTTCTTCCACCAAGCGGATGATCTGGGCCAGGGTGGTGTCTTTGCCGGTGCGCGTAGCTTGGCACAGCAGCAGCCCCGATTGGTTGACCGTCCCGGCCACGACCGGATCCCCTGGCTGTTTGAGCACGGGTAGGGATTCCCCGGTGAGCATGCCCTCGTTGACCATGGCCTGGCCGGCAATAACCTCCCCATCCACGGGGATCTGTTCGCCAGCGCGCACCTGCAGCCAATCCCCTACCCGGACTTGTTCAATGGGGCACCATTCTCCCTCCTGGGATACCCAGTCGGATCCAAGCCCTTTCTGGGCTCGCAGCCGGCGAGCTGAGGTGGGGTACAGGCTCACCAAAGCCTGCAAACTGCTAGCAGCCCGCAGACGGCTCTGCTGTTCCAGGGCCCGCCCCAGCAGGATGAAGCTGAGCAGCATCACCGGTTCTTCAAAGAAGCACTCCCAGCCCACCTGCGGGGCCAGCAACCCCACCAGACTGGCCAGGTAGGCGGATCCGGATCCCAGGGTAACTAGCGTGTTCATGTTGGGAGCTAGCCGCCGCGCCGCCCGCCAGCCGTCCAGGACAATGCCCCGAGCTGGGCCAAGAAAAGTCAACGTCGCCAACCCCCAGTGCAGCCAGACGTCGTTGAGAACGGGCAAGCCCAAACGGGTGAACAGATCCAGGTGGCCAGCGGCAGAGACAAGCAGCAAAAAAGCGGCGGCGAGGGCCTGGCGAATTTGGTCTTGGGTTTGCCGCCGCTGCCGGGCCAGGGGATCCGCGGGCGCGTCCAGGGCCTTTTCGCCCGCTACCAAGGGGGCCTGATTTTGGGGAAAAGTGCTGGGAAACCCCGCCTCTGTCAAGATCCGGGCCAGCTGTTCTGGGTCAAGCTGGATCCCGGGGGCAAATTCCACAAGGGCCGACTCGGTAACCAAGTTAACCCTGGCCTTGACCACTCCAGGCTGGCTTAGGAGCAGCTGCTCAACGGTCCGGACGCAGCCAGCACAACTCATCCCCCCTACTTGGAGCAGCAGGGATCCGTTCCCAGCCAATTCTGAGGGCCTATCCTCCACAGCGGGCTTGGCTGGCTGGGTTTCTTCCCCAGGGTGCGGCGCCTCTGCAGGGGCCATTACAGGGACTCCCTCGACCTCGCTTTTTGGCGCCATCGGCAAAATCAGGAATGAGGGGTACTCTCCCCATCCTAACGCTGGGATCCCCGCCACTACCCCCTTTGAACTCGCCGCTCAAACTCCTCGCGGGTGGCATCCACCAGTTGCACTGCCTCTGGATAGAGATTGGGGTGGTTTTGCTTGAGCCAACTCAGGAGGCGCGCCAACTGGGCTGTGCAGAGATCCAGATCGGCCTGAAAAATCACCGCCGCCGCCATGTGCTGGGCATACTCAGGCGGGTGGCCTCTTTGGGTTAGCTCTGCAGTCAGGGCAGCCAGAGCCTGCTGACGAATCGAGGGCAAGGGGCCTTCGGGGGTGGACATGGGCAAGATCCCCTAGTCGGCGGAATAGCGGCGCAGGGCCAGGGTCACGTTGTGCCCCCCAAATCCGAAGGCGTTGACCAAGGCCACGTCAACAGCCATCTGCCGCGCCTTATGGGGGACAAAGTCCAGCCCTTCGCACTCGGGGTCGGGGCTATCCAAGTTGAGGGTGGGGGGAACCCAGCCGTGGTAGATGGCTAGGGCCGTCGCTACGGTGGCAATGCCGCCTGCTCCCCCCAACAGGTGGCCGGTCATGGACTTGGTGGCGCTGATGGCTAGGCGAGGGGCATGCTCACCAAAAACTGCCCTGATGGCCTGCACCTCGGCAACATCCCCCACAGGCGTGCCGGTGGCATGGGCGTTGATGTGCTGCACCTGGTCAGGCTGGATCCCGGCATCTTTAAGGGCTAGCCGCATCGCACGGGCGGCACCTTCGCCAGCGGGGGCGGGGTTGGTGATGTGGTGGGCGTCGCAGGTGAGGCCGTAGCCGACGATCTCGGCATAGATCTTGGCGCCGCGGGCGCGGGCATGCTCCAGCTCCTCCAGCAGCAGGATCCCTGCCCCTTCCCCCATGACAAAGCCATCCCGATCCCGGTCAAAGGGCCGGCAGGCCTGCTCCGGGGCGTGGTTGCGGGTGGAAAGAGCTTTCATGGCGCTAAACCCGGCCACCGACAGAGGGGTTACGGCTGCCTCCGTACCCCCCGCAATCACAGCCTGTACCTCTCCCCGCTGCAGGAGCCGGAAGGCATCACCAATGGCGTTGGAGCCGGAAGCACAGGCTGTTACCGTACAGAAATTGGGCCCCTTGGCGCCAAAGTGAATGGCCACGTGGCCTGCTGCCATATTGGCAATCATCATCGGCACCATAAAGGGGCTGCAGCGATCTGGCCCTTTCTGGAGATAAATGGTCTGCTGCTCTTCCAAGACCCGGATGCCGCCGATGCCGCTACCCAGCACCACCCCCACCTGCTCAGCATTGAGATGGGTAATCCGAAATTGGGCATCCTCTAGGGCCTGCTGAGTGGCAGCCAACGCCAGGTGGACAAAGCGGTCAGTGCGCTTGACATCCTTGCGATCTAGGTAGTCGAGGGGATCAAACCCCTTCACCTCCCCAGCAATGCGGCACTCGTGGCGGGAGGCGTCGAAGTGGGTAATTGGCCCAATGCCAGAGCGCCCTGCCAGCAAGCCCTGCCAAAACTCAGCAGGAGAATTGCCAAGCGGGGTTATTGCCCCCAGCCCCGTGATGACGACGCGACGCTTGGAGGGGAGTGGAACGGACATAGGAGCAAGGGCAGGATCTGTAGACAACGCTAAATCAGGGGAAGGCCCCCATCCTCCCGCAGGTTATGCAGCTTTCTTCTTGGAGAGGATGTAGTTGACGGCATCCTGCACAGTGGCAATGCCCTGAGCGTCCTCATCGGGGATCTCTAGATCGAACTCCTCCTCGAAGGCCATGACCAGCTCGACCGTGTCGAGGCTGTCAGCCCCTAGGTCGTTCTGGAAATTGGCTTCCAGGGTTACTTTGTCGTCTTCCACTCCCAGCTGCTCGGACACAATCTTGCGAACACGCTGGTAAACTTCCTCGGCGCTCATGCTTGGAACCCTAGAGTCTCTTAGCTATGGCTATCGAAGCACCCCCTATTGTATCGGAGAAAGGTTCTCCTCTTACGGAGCTCTACCAGCTTTTTTGGCCGCAGAGGGGGGAGGTGGCTTTTCCGGTTCCAGAAAGAGCAGCTAGGATAGTCAACTGCACCTCAAGTTGGATTCTCAAGGAGAACCTGCTTCCATGCCGCGCGCTTACGAAACGATGCTGATTGTGCGCCCCGACCTCTCGGAGGAACCCCTCGCCCAACTCCTTAGCGAACAGGAGTCTCTCTTGCGAGAAAACGGGGCAACTGAGCTAGAAATTACCAACCGTGGCAAGCGCCGCTTCGCCGGGTTTGAGATGAAGAAGTTTAAGGAAGGACTGTACATCCAGGTCAACTACAAGGCCGAGCCGAAGACAGTGGCCACCTGGGAGAAGAATCTGCGCATCAACGAGAACGTCCTGCGCTACATGACCCTGCGCCTGGATTGAGTCGACAGAATCCCGGCCAGAGCACAGACTAGAAATATAAGGCCCTAGCAAACTTCCCGTGGCTTTGTTATGAACTCGATTGTTTTGATGGGGGAGGTAGCGAGCGAGCCAGAGCTGCGCTACACACCTGACAACTTGGCAGTTGCCTCTTTGCTCTTGCGCTTCCCCAGCTCGCGCCCAGAGGAGCCGCCCTACCAGGTGCGCGTTTCCTCTTTTGGAGAACTGGCCAAAAGGGTGGTGGACACCTGCCATGTGGGCGACCAAATCACAGTGGAAGGCCAACTGCACATGAATGTGGTGGAGCGAGATGGGCGCAAGGAAAAGCTGGCCGAGATCACCGCGCGCCGTGTCCATCAGCTGGGATCCGCTCGCGTTCTCTCCCTGACGGGGATGGGCGAACCGGCGATTGTGGAATCCTCTGAGGGGGATGTGGTTTCCCCACCGGAGCCGGACGATCTCCCGTTCTAACGGTTGCGAGACTTGCCGGGATCCCCCATGTCTCAGGAACTTGCTGCGGGTGAACCTTTGAGATCCCTGCGGGTCATCGGCTACTCGGTGCAGGGGCGTCCTATTCACCTTTAGCAGCTCACCCAAGGGATCCGCTCCTTGCTGCTGCTCGGCGGGGTACACGGGGATGAGGTGGAGGGCTATGCCCTGATCGAGCGCTATGTGGCTTCTGGGAAATGGGGATCCCTGGCCGGGAAAGCGACCCTATGGGCGATCCCACGCCTGAACCCGGATGGCTGTGCCTTGGGGCAACGGCTCAATGCCAACGGCGTCGATCTCAACCGCAATCTGCCCACCCAAGATTGGATCCCGGCCTCTTTGGAAGCTCGCTATCCGCCCGGAGCAGCCCCAGGCTCCGAGCCCGAGACGCAGGCGTTGTTGGGGGGCTTGGCCCAGATGCGGCCCCAATTTATCCTTTCTGCCCACTCCTGTCAGGCACACCCCTGCGTGAACTACAACGGCCCTGCCCTTGAGCTGGCCCAGGTGATGGCCGCTTGCAACGGCTTGCCCATTACCGCCGACATTATTGGCTACCCTACCCCTGGTTCTCTGGGCACTTGGGCAGGGCAGGAACGGCGGATCCCAACCCTAACGCTGGAAATCCTGCGGGGCACTCCCCTCGATCAAGTCTGGCAAGAGCAGGCCGAGGCGCTGCAGGCGGTGTTGGAGTGGGCAGCCCAAGGCGATGCCTTCTGACCGGTGTCAAGATCTCTGAACTTTCGTTGCCAATCTGCCTAGTTCGTTCAAGATATCTGGGGTTTTCTCACCCAAATCTTCTACAACACAGATAGGTGGGGCAGAGCAGAGGGGAGCTTGGAGTCGAGGGAAAAGGGGTCAGAGGTCAACCCCGAAGTCACGCTGCTTCTGCCTTGTGCCCCGCTGTTAGCCATCTGGAGGAAGCCGATATGTTCAGCAGGATTTTGGTGGCATTGGATCGGTCGGAGCTGAGCGAAGGGGTATTTCAAGGGGCTCTGCAGGTGGCAAAAGCCATGCAGGCCGAGATGATGATCCTCCATGTTCTGTCTCAGGAAGAGCCGGGTGCCCCAGAGCCGCCGATGATCCTGGGGGTGGACTATAGCTCCGCCATCAGGGCCGAGCTGTGGCAGTCCTACCGGGAGCAATGTGCCATCTTCGAGCAAAACCAGATCGACTACCTGCGCTCGCTGGTGGAGAAAGCGGCTGAGCACGGGATCCGTGCTGAGTACAGCCTCAACTACGGCAACCCCGGTCGGGTCATCTGCGATCTGGCCCGCTCTTGGGATGCGGACTTGGTGGTGGTGGGCCGCCGCGGCCACTCCGGCCTGAGCGAGCTGTTTTTGGGCAGCGTCAGCAACTACGTGCTCCACCGCGCCCCCTGCTCAGTTCTCACCATCCAAGGGGAGACCCTGAAGAAGGGATCCCAGCCCCAGGCAAACCAGGTGGCTGCCCCGCCATCCTAGGGCGAAGCGGTGGGAGCAGGCGTTCCTTCCTCTGCCCCTTTCTCCTCCAGAAGACGCTTGACCTCTGTTTCAATGCTGTTGAAGGTGCTAAGGTCAAGCACAGCGATATCGGGCTGGCGGCTGCTGCGAGCGTAGGCCCGCAGGCCAGCAGAGCTTAGGCTCAGGGTCAAAGGCTCCTGCTCCGTCTCAGGCTTGGGTGCAATGTCAAGGGTAAGGTCGGGAGCAGCTAGGGCCTTTTGAGCGTCGGGATCGGTTGCGGGCACGAACTCCTTGGCGCGGGCAGCGTTGAGGCTGGCAAAGAGGGAGCTGAGGTTGACTACCTGGCCGGGCCGTTCTGGGTTTTCCCAGCGCACCTCCAGGGATCCCTTCTCCTGGGGCAGAGGGTTGAGGGTAACTCGCTCCTCCAGCAACTCCAGGGTAACTTGACCTACCTGGTTGGGGTTGAGGCGGGCGAGGCGGTGATCCCGCAGCTCCTCTAGGTCAGCGCGGAGGATGTCGGCAGTGCTAGTGAGGAGGGTAGCCACCGCCGGGTGCTCAGAGGTGATGACGTACACTTGGCCCTCTTTTTCCGAGCCCAAGGCTACGCTCAGGGTTTTGCCGTCCTTAAGCTCAACGGTTAGCTGGGCAGAAGGCTGCTCCAGACCATAGGAAGCTAGCTCCGCCTTGGTTTCAGCCGGAAACTCCACCGCTTGCAGGCGAGACAGCGTACTGAGCAGACGGTCGACATTGAGGTCATCAGCAGGCAGCACCCGGGGCTCGACAATCTGCCAAGTCTCTTCTTGCCGCTGCAAACGGACGACCTCTGCCTCGGCTAGTTGCACTTGGAGAGAGTTCACCGCTGCCCTATCAAAGCTCAGCAGGGTTTTGTCCCGCAAAGCCAAGAGGGAAGGCAGCAGGGATCCCTTTTGGCTGCTGGCAAGAAGCACTACTTTTCCCCCTTCGGGCTGGGCGTAGAAGCCAGAGCCGTCGAAGTTGTCATTGCCGATGGCCAGCCGGTAGGGCTCCCCTTCTTTGGGGAAGAGGGCAATCTGCTGGCGCGGCTGATCCAGGCCAAAGGCAGCTAGATCGTTAGCTTCCTCCAAGGTTAGCTGAGGCGTGAGGCGGGAGAAGGTGTTGAGCAACTGCTCCACCGGGAAGTCCAGCGCCGCTGACTGGATAGGCTGGCGGATGCGCCAACGGGATCCCTTTTCTCCTTCCGGGGTCCGCTCCAGGAGGATAACTTCTGGCTGGCTGTCTTTCTGCTGGCGGATCTCGATGCGGGCAATGGTGTCGGGGGCAAAGTGGAAGAGCCGCGCCCGCTCCGCCTGCTGCTGCTGGCGCAGTTGCTGAAAGCTGTCAAGGAGGAAGTACCCCAGAAGAGCAGCCACTGCCAAGCCCAAGAGAATCCAGGTGCTGCGCTTGAACATGCTTGTCCTCCTCCAGCTCTACCGCCTTTGCCACCAGAGCACGGCTCCCGATCCCAACGCCACCAGCGGCAGCAGCACTGTTGATCCCAGGATCAACCAGCGGAAGTTTTGTTCCGTCAACGTGAGACGGCGGTCGGTAATGGACTTGGGGCGGATGGAGATTTGTTCCGTTCGCTCAGCAAGCCAGTTGAGGGTGTTGAGGAAAAGATCGCGGTTGCCCTGCTGCCGCAAGTTGCCGTTGAGGGCAAAGTTGACATTGCCAACCACCACCAAGCGGGCCTCTGGCGGCGCCCCCTGGGATTCTGACTCCTTCTTCTCGCTATCTAGGCGGCGGGTCAAGGCTACGCCGAGGGTTAGGGGGCCGGGCTTGTCTTGATCTGGCTCAAACTGCAGTGGGCCGCTTTCCAGATTGGGGCTGGTTTCCCCCCAGCTCTGGGGGCTGCTGCGCAGCAGAGGGGTAGCTTGGATCCCTTGCCGCTCTTGGGTTTCCACCGAGCGAGCTAGAGGGAAAAGGGTCATCAGCCGCTGGGCAGCTAGCGGGGCAGTGATGGGGTGATCCCCGTAGTCCGTAACCAAGGCTACGGCTGGCCCTGTCCCCAGAAGCTGGCTGATGCTGCTGACCTCCAGGATGAGGTCATCCTTTAGAACCACGCCCCACTCTTGCAGCAAGGGATCCAGGCCGGCATCCACCCGCGGCCCAATCAAGACCAGCAGCCGCCCTCCCTTGGCGAGATAGTCCTGCAGCTTCTCCACCTCGCCAGGAAACAGAGCCCGCTGCGGCCCCGCCAACACCACTACATCCGCCTCCTCGGGGATCTCGGCCTGGACAAGGTTCAAGGGCTCCACCCGATAGCCCTCCTGCTTGAGAGCGGCCACCGCCTGGGCCAGGGTTGGGGTGCCCTCTCGAGCTTCTAGGCTTACTTCCCCATGTCCCTGGACAAAATAGGCCACCACCTCGCCGCGGTTGACCACCTTGGCCAGCACCGGGGTGAGCTTACTCTCCAACTCAGGGGCGGGTGGCTGGGGCAGTTGCTGGCGGCTGTTTCCAGCTTCCACCACCAGCGTGTTGTTCTGGGTTACCTGCAGCCGCTGGACGGTGAGAGGATCGCGGTTGGGATCGACGAACTCAAACTGGAAGCGGTCGGGGTTGAGGCGGCGGTAGCGCTCCAGCTGTTCCCGCAGGTTGGGATCGGGAGCGGTGGTTACCGCCCAGACTTTAACAGGTTGCGCCAGTCCCTGCACCAGCTGCCGGGTCTGAGGCGACAGGGTAAACAGGCCCTCCTCGGTGAGATCCAGGCGCAGGTCGTAGCGCACCGCCACCACATTCACCAGCACCAGAATGACGGCCATAGCCGTCACCGCCACCAGGATGTTGGCGTTGGTTTGAGTAGAGCGCAGGCCCAGGAAGACGCCGACTTCCCGTTGGTGGGTGAGGCCCCACACCACCACTAGGGCCAGGCCTGCTGCCAGCAGGCTCAGCGGCACAGCCGTCCAGCCCGTGAGGATAGCCCCCACCACTAGCCCAATGGCGATGACGCCCAGCCCAAGGATCCCCGTCCAATCTGCAAGTACCCGCCAATCCTTCATCAGCACACGTCTCCCAGGACAACCCTAGCCTTGCTGCCAGCGCAGGCTTTCCACCGCTTGCACCGTGGCAAACAACCCCAGCAGGATGATGCTGAGGAAAAGGACGATGCTACTGCTGCTGAGGATCCCTTGCACCCAGTTGCTGTACTGCTGCAGCAGCGAGACATGCCGCAGGGTAGCGGCAATCCACGTGTTTTCCTGGCCCGCTGCAGCGTCGATGACCCAAAGCAGCAGGATGAGCCCAAAGGTGGCCACTGCAGCAATGAGGGTGCTGTCGGTTAGGGAAGAGATGAACAACCCCAAAGCCATGACGCTGCCGGCCAGCAGAGCAAGCCCTACGTAGCCCATTAGGGTTAGGCGGTAGTCCACTGCTGGGTTAGAACTGCTCAGCACCAGCACGTGGTAAACCAGAGGCGGCAGCAGCAAGGTAATGAAGAACACCCACACCGCCAGCCACTTGCCCAGGGCCACCTCCAGGTTGGTAATGGGGGAAGTGGCCAGCAGCTCCATGGTGCCCCGCCGCCGCTCTTCGGCATAGGAGCTCATGGTGAAGATGGGCAATAGAAATAAGGAAAGGGTGCCCAGCAGATTGAGAAACTGCTGCGACAGGATGGTGGCAGCATCAAAAGGGTTCTCCTGGCCAAACTGGGCAAACAGATCCACCTGCTGGGAAAAATTGATGACCCGCACCAAGATGTTGACGAAGAAAAACCCTGCCAGCCCCCAAAACACTGCCGCCACCACATAGGCAATGGGGGAGGTGAAGTAGCCGCGCAGCTCTTTGCGGAAAATGGCAACCACGCCGTTCATGCCGCTTCCTCCAACGCGCCTGCTGCTTCCTCTTGGGTGGTGAGCTGCAGGAAAATTTCTTCCAGAGAAGCCTGAGGACGGCCAATCTCGTAGAGGTCGATCCCTGCCTGCACCAGAGCCCTGGCCACCTCTGGGATCCAGCCCTCTGCGGAAGCATTGCTCTTGAGCTGCACCTGCCAGCGAGGGGGATCCGCGGCCAAGGGCTGTACACTTACCACCTCCACGTGCAGCAGGTTCTGCAGGGCTGCTCGAATGGCCGCTTCCTCGGCTGCCCCCACTACCAGCTTTGCCTGCTGCCGATCCTGCAGCTGAGCCGTCAGCTCAGCGGGCGTGCCGACAGCTGCCACCTGGCCGCGGTTGATAATCACCACCCGGTCGCAGGTCATGCTTACCTCCGGCAGGATGTGGGTGGAGAGGATAATGGTGTGCTCTCCTGCCAGGCTTTTGATCAGGTTGCGCACTTCGATAATCTGCTTGGGATCCAGCCCAATGGTGGGCTCGTCGAGGATGATCACCGGCGGGTCGTGCACCAGAGCTTGGGCCAGGCCCACCCGCTGCTTGTACCCCTTGGAGAGCTTGCGGATAAGGGTGTGGCGCCTGTCTTCCAGACTGCAGCGGCGGATGACCTCGTCTACTCGCCTAGGTCGGTCACCGGCACTGACCCGCTTGATCTGGGCCACAAAGTGCAGGTAGGCCTCCACCGTCATATCGGGGTAGAGGGGCGGGTTTTCCGGCAAATATCCAATGCGCTGCCGCACCGCCATCGGGTTTTCGTGCACATCAAACCCAGCCACCCGCGCCGTTCCTTCCGTAGCAGGTAGATACCCTGCCAAAATGCGCATCGAGGTGGTCTTGCCGGCGCCGTTGGGCCCCAAAAACCCCATGATCTCGCCGGCATTGACCTGGAAAGAGATATCGCGGATGGCGGTAAAGCGGCCGTAGGTTTTGCTGAGGTGCTCCACTTCAATGGCAGCTCTGGCTACTGGAGCCGTGGGTAAACCGGTCATTGGCGCTTCCTCGCCTAGGGAGTTAGCGGCAGTTGTTGGCCTAGAAGGCCTAAGGCAGACGCCGAGGCCATCTGCAAACTTAGCATAGCGACGCTCAGCAGGAGCACAGGGGATCCCCATCCCCCTTTTGGTGGGGACTCAAGGCGCTAGGGATCCCCACTCCTCCAGCCCCAAGACCCGGCTCTCCCCAGGGCGGGCCGCTACCACCTCCCCAATGGGGAAGGCTTCGGGGAGCAAGGATCTCACCCGATTCTCCTCCTCAGGAGGGATCACCAGCACGTAGCCCACCCCCAAGTTGAAGGTGTTGAACATCTCCAAGGTTTCCACCTGGCCCTGCTCCTGCAGCCAGAGAAACTCCGGCGGAACTTGCCAACTGTGGGGCTCTATCCGCGCCGCCTGGTCAGGAGCCAAACAACGGGGCAGGTTTTCCGGGATGCCGCCGCCGGTGATGTGGGCCATGCCGTGGAGCTTGACCCCTGCTGCCTGGAGTTTCTGCACTGCCTGGACATAGATGCGGGTGGGGGTGAGAAACACCTCTGCCAACGGTCGATCCCAGCCAGGGGGTTGGTAATCCCAAGGCCAGCGCCGCTCGGCCACAATGTGCCGCACCAGGCTAAAGCCGTTGCTGTGCAGGCCGCTGCTGGGCAAGGCCCACAGCCGATCCCCCAACTGCACCCGCGCCGTGTCTAGGATATCTGCCTTGTCCACGATCCCGACACAAAATCCTGCCAGGTCGTACTTTCCAGGCAGGTAAAATCCCGGCATCTCCGCCGTCTCCCCTCCCAGCAGTTGGCATTCGGCTTCCTGGCAGCCCGCTAAGATGCCATCGATGACTTGCCAGAGGGCTTCCAGCTCCAGCTTGCCAGTGGCAATGTAGTCCAGGAAAAACAGCGGCCTGGCTCCCACCGTCAGCACATCGTTGACACACATGGCCACCAGGTCGATGCCGACGCCGCGGTGCTGCCCCCACTGCTGGGCAATCTCCAGCTTAGTCCCCACTCCATCGGCAGCGGCAACCAGCACCGGGGCAAGGTAGCCCTTTGGCAGCTCAAACAAGCCGGCAAAGCCGCCAATGCCCCCCAAAAGTCCTGGGGAACCTGCACCAAACCGCTCAACGCGCTCCCGAATCCCTTGGACAAAAGCGCGTCCGCGAGCGATGTCAACCCCTGCTGAGCGGTAGTCCAAGATGCCGAAAGGCCTTGTGATAACTGGGCTTGGGCTTTTGCGCCTGGGCGGGCAAAGCCGTCACCTTAAGAATCCATGGTACATTAACTTCCGTTGTTTTAACCCTCGCGTTGGAAGTTGGACGAGTTGAAGAGGAGCGCGGCCTCATGCGAACTCAAAAATGGCTCGGACAGGGACTGGCTCCTGCCCCCAAGCTGGGCTTGGTTAGCTGTCTCTGTGTCACAGCCTTGAGCTGGCCCATGGGCCTGCTGAGTGAGGCAAGGGCCCAAGCGTCAGCCCGCAGGGGATCTGCCCCCACCCACGCAACAGAGCTACCGCTGGAAAACCCTTCGCTCTCCCCTGCTGCCGATCTGGTCTTTGCTCCCCAGTCCAAGGCTTCCCTTCCCGCAAAACTTGGCACCTTGAACCTGCAGGACTTTTCCCCTCAGGCAAGTTTCTCCCCGCTACCTGAAGAGCCTATCCTCAAGATTGGCGAACAGCAGCAGCCTGCTCTTCAACCCATTGCCACCCTCTACTCCTACGCAATGGACGGGCGGCAGGCAGTAACCGTCTATGTGCGGGACTTGCCCATCGTCACCTTTATCGAGCACCCTCGCTTGGAGCCGCCGCTGCTCCGGGCCAGTTCTCTGGTGGCCCAGCTCAACCAAATGGCGCAGGGATCCTTGAAAGACACCACCATCACCCTAGCTTGGACGGAGTTCCAAGCCGGAGATCCCCTCTATGCCGTTCAGGTCAACGACAAGGAACTGTTGCGCATTGACGAGGGCGTGCTGCTGGTGGATAACCAACGCCCAGTGGATACCGCTCTTTTGGCCGCCAATCGGCTGCGCCGGCTGTTGCTGGATGCCCCTCCTCTCCCCGCTCCCACCTTGCCGCAGCTTGCCACTCTACCTGCCAGGGCCGCCGCTCGGCCGCCGCAAAGGACAGCTCAGCAGGATCCCCTTTTCATGGTCGAGCGAGTGCAGGAAGGGATCGCCTCCTGGTACGACCTGCACCCCACTCGGCATGAGATGACGGCAGCCCACCCTACTCTGCCCTTCGGGACCGAGGTGCGGGTAACCAACCTGAAAAATGGCCGCCAGGCAGTGGTGCGCATCAACGATCGCGGCCCCTTTATCCCAGGTCGGATCATCGACCTCTCCTTGCGGGCGGCAGAAGCCCTGGGCATGGTCCGCGCAGGACTTGCCCCAGTGCGCCTGGAAGTGCTACGGCGCCGCTAGTTAGTGGAACATGCTGCTGACAGAGCTATCTTCGTGGATACGCCAGATGGCTTCCCCTAGGACACTGGCCACCGAAAGGATGGTGAGGCCGGGGAACTGCTTCTCTGGAGGAACAGGAATGGTGTTGGTGACAATCACCTCTTCAAAGAGGCCACCCCGTAGGCGCTCAATAGCGGGATCGGAAAAGACGGGATGAATGGCACAGGCGTAAACTGCCTTGGCTCCCGCCTTGCGCAGCAACTTTGCCCCTTCAGAGATAGTGCCCGCCGTGTCGATCATGTCATCCACAAGGATGGCAATCTTGCCCCGCACGTCGCCGATGAGGTTCATGACCTCCACATCGTTGTGGGCCTGGCGGCGCTTGTCAATGATAGCTAGCGGAGCTTCCTTGAGTTTTTTGGCAAAAGCCCGAGCCCGGGCTACGCCGCCCACGTCAGGAGACACAACCACAATGTCTTCCTCCAGCAGGCCCTTTTCCTTGAGGTAGGCCTGAAGAACCGGCTGGGCATAGACGTGGTCAAGGGGGATGTCGAAGTAGCCCTGGATCTGGGCCGAGTGCAGATCCATGGCCAGCACCCGGTGGGCTCCCGCCTGAGTAATCATGTTGGCCACCAGCTTGGCGGTGATGGCTTCCCGCCCTGCAGTCTTGCGGTCGGCGCGGGCGTAGCCGTAGTAGGGCAAAACGGCAGTGATCTGGCGGGCAGAGGCGCGGCGGCAGGCGTCAATGATCACCAACAGCTCCATGAGGTGATCGTTGACTGGGCGGCAGGTGGGTTGGATTAAGTAAACATCAGCGCCGCGAATTGACTCCTGGATTTGAATGTACAGCTCGCCATCGGCAAAGCGCTTGCGCAGGATTGGCCCTAGATCCAAGCCCAAATATCGAGCTACCTCCTGGGCCAGGGCTGGATTGGCACTGCCGGAAAATATCTTCAGTCGGTTGCTCTCAGAAACAGGCGGCGGCGGGGAGGGACGAAGAAAGGGGGCAGAGCGAACCACAGATCGGTGTTGAACTCGTCCGTAGTAGCGCCCGAAGGCATGCTTCGCTATCGTAGCATCAGCTTTTCCCCCCTCAGCAACTAGGTTGAAGTCCATCTAGGATGGAGAAAGTTTGCAGGGAGGAAAGCCATGCCTTCACTTGCCAATCAGGTGGTGCTGATTACGGGGGCCTCTGCCGGCATTGGGAAGGCCGTCGCCCTGGAAGCAGCCAAACGCGGAGCTTGCCTGGTGCTAGCGGCCCGCCGCGCGAAGCTGCTGCAAGAGGTCAAAACCTTGGTGGAGAAGCACGGAGTAGAGGCGCTGGCAGTGCCCACCGACATGGCCGATACCGCCCAGGTGGAGGCGCTGGCCCAAAAGGCCCTAGAGCACTTTGGCCGAGTGGACATCCTGGTCAACAACGCCGGCTACGGCCAAATGGGGCCCGTGGAAGAGGTGGATGTGGCGGCGATGCGGCGCCAGTTTGAGGTCAATGTGTTTGGCCTGCACGCCCTTACCCGCGCCCTCTTGCCCCAAATGCGGGAACGGGGCAGCGGCCGCATCCTTAACCTTAGCTCCGTGGCTGGCCAGATCTCGATGCCCTTCAGCGGCGTCTACAACGCCACCAAGTTTGCCGTGGAGGCCCTCAGCGATGCCTTGCGGGTGGAAGTAGCTCCCTTTGGCATCAAAGTTATTGTGATCGAGCCGGGGCCGGTGGCCACCGAGTTTAGCCGCGTGGCTGAAGAGACCTTTGCTGCCGTTGTCAATCCCAACGGCCCCTACAAGGCCATCTTGGGCAAAGCTGCCGAGCTGGCCCGCTCTTTTAACAGAATGGCCTGGCCAGTGGAAAAGGTGGTAGAGCCGATCCTACGGGCCATGACCGACCCTCATCCTTCCGACCGCTACACTGCTTTTGCAGGCGGCAAGTTGGCTCTGGGGCTGATGCGGCTAATGCCGGCCGCTCTAGCTGACGCTATGTGGCGACGTGTCTATGGCCTCCCTATCTCGGCCCCGGTGCCCGCTAGGGCAAAGGAACCTACTGCCGCCGGGATCCCCTAGCCTCTGTGGGGTTGTGCCTGGTAGGAGCAAGAGGTTAAGTTTGTTAAAGGACTTTTAATGATGGGGTGTCCTTCTTCCTTATGAACAAGCTGCTTTCCCCCCAGCGCTGGTTGATGGCTCTTGTGCTGGGCTTCTGTCTCTGGCAGGGCTTTAGCCTAGATCCTGCTCACGCCGCCTTGGCCTCTGCCCTTACCTACGACCGCTTCTTGCGCTATGTCGAGGAGGGGCGCGTTACCGATGTGCGCCTTCTAGACAACAACCTGGTGGCAGAAGTTACGGCTATCGATCCCCAGACGCAGCGCTCCACCCGCTATCGGGTCAACCTACTGCCTACGACTGTGCCGCAACTGGTAGACCGCCTTACTAAGAAGGGGATCGAGGTGACGGTGGTGCCTAGCCGCGATGGCAGCGCCTTCTGGGCCATTCTAGGCAACCTGGTGATTCCCCTGATGCTTCTAGGGGGCCTGTTCTTACTCCTGCGCCGGGCAGGTGGGGGAGTGGGTGGCCCTGGGCAGGCCATCAACTTTGGCAAGTCGCGGGCACGCTTCCAAATGGAAGCCAAAACTGGCGTTACGTTCGACGACGTAGCCGGGATCGATGAGGCCAAAGAGGAGCTGCAGGAGGTGGTCACCTTCCTGAAGAAGCCGGAGCGCTTTACGGCCGTGGGGGCAAAGATCCCCAAAGGCGTGTTGTTGGTGGGGCCCCCGGGGACGGGGAAGACCCTCTTGGCCAAGGCGATTGCCGGCGAGGCAGGAGTGCCCTTTTTCAGCCTTTCCGGCTCCGAGTTTGTGGAGATGTTCGTCGGCGTGGGGGCCTCGCGGGTGCGAGATCTCTTCAGGAAAGCCAAGGAAAACGCCCCCTGCATCGTCTTCATTGACGAGATCGACGCCGTGGGTCGGCAGCGGGGGGCTGGCATTGGTGGCGGCAACGACGAGCGCGAGCAAACCCTTAACCAGTTGCTGACGGAAATGGATGGGTTTGAGGGCAACTCGGGTGTCATCGTTATTGCCGCAACCAACCGTCCGGATGTGCTGGATGCGGCTCTCCTGCGGCCTGGACGCTTCGACCGCCAGATCACGGTGGATCGACCCAGCTTTAAGGGCCGCTACGAGATCTTGCGCGTGCATGCCCGCAACAAGAAGCTGGCGGAAGAGGTCAGCCTCGAGGCCATTGCCCGCCGTACCCCTGGTTTTGCCGGCGCTGATCTGGCCAACCTGCTCAACGAGGCGGCCATCCTGGCGGCCCGTCGTCAGCATAAGGCCATCACCAACCAGGACATCGACGACGCCTTCGACCGCATCACCATCGGCCTGACCAAGCCGCCGCTGTTGGACGGGAAGAGCAAGCGCCTAATTGCTTACCACGAGTGCGGCCACGCCCTGTTGATGACCCTCTTGCCCCATGCGGATCCGTTGAACAAGGTGACCATCATCCCTCGTTCTGGGGGTGCCGGCGGTTTTGCCCAGCAACTGCCCAACGAGGAGCAGATTGACTCCGGCATGTACAGCCGCGCCTGGCTGTTGGATCGGGTGGTGGTCGGTTTTGGCGGTCGGGCAGCGGAGGAGATTGTCTTTGGCTACTCGGAAGTGACGACGGGGGCCAGCAACGACCTGCAGCAAAACACCAACCTGGTGCGGCAAATGGTGACCCGCTTTGGGATGTCCGAGTTGGGGCCGCTGATGTGGGATCCACCCAACAACGAAGTCTTTTTGGGCGGCGGCTGGATGAACCGCGTCGAGTACTCCGAAGATGTGGCGGCTAAGATCGATCGGCAGGTGCGGCAAATCCTGGAAAGCTGCTACCAGAAAGCCAAGCAGATCCTGCTCGAGCACCGCGCCCTGCTGGATCGTCTGGCCGACACCTTGGTGGAGCGGGAAACCCTGGATGGGGACGAGTTTCGGGCCATTGTGGCCGAGTACGTTCCCATTCCCGAGAAGATTGGCTTGCCCAGCCCAAAGACAGCCTAGGGATCCCCTCTGACTGCCGAATGGACTAGCTTAAGGGGGTAGTTGTCGGGGTCGTGGCCTGGCAACTGCCCTTTTGAGTCGGGTTCTCTCATGCGCTCTTTTCCGTCTGCTCTGCCAGCTCATCTTTACCGCTGCCTCAGCTGTGGTCAGGAAGGGCTGAGCCTGCCGCCAGCGCGGGAGCCAGGATTTGCTGTGGATCGGGTTTACTGTTCTCGCTGTGGCCAGGTTTACCCCATCCTCCCTTCCGGGGCAGTGGATTTTCTAGCCACCTCGCCAGCGCTGTCCCTCACTCCAGCCCAAGCCATTGCCCATCTGCCCGGCTTTGCCTGGGGTTACGACCGCCTCTGGCGGCCCTGGGCCCTGTCGCTGTTGTCGGGGGAAAGCTTTGGCAGCGAGCGAGAAGGCCAATTGCTGGCCGAGCTGGTGGGAGAGGCAGATCCGGTCTTGGACCTAGGCACGGCAGGAGGGTACTGGAGCCGCCTCCTCCTAGCCAGGGATCCGCAGCGGACGGTGATTGGTCTGGACAATGCGGCGGGGGTGCTGGCAGAGGCAGCCCAACAAGCCCAGCCCCAATGGCAGCACTACAGCCTGGTGCGGGCGCGGGCGGAGCAGCTTCCCCTGGCCTCTGGAGCCTTTGGGGCAGTAATTAGCGGCGCCACCTTAAACGAGGTGCCGTTGGATCCCTGTCTGGAGGAAGTGGCTCGCATCTTGCGTCCCGGAGGCATCCTGGTGTCCATGCACAGTCAGCCGGTTCAGGGGTGGGGGCAGGTGGTGCAGCGCTGGCTGGAGACGACAGGACTCCGCTTTTTCTCTGCCGATGAGCTGCGCCAGCACCTGGAAGCAGCAGGGCTGCAGTTGGAGCGCTATCTCAGTTTTGGCTGGGTAGCTTTTGTGCAGGCGGTGCGCCGCTAAGGGATCCACTCCAGGCCAACTCCAAAGCTGGATTCCCGCGCTAGGGTGGAGTGGCGCAGGCTGTAGCGGGCAGCAAGACGAAAGGAAGGGCTGATAGCGTAGGCAGCTGTAAGCTCCGCCAGGGTAACCTGGACTTCTCTTGGCTCCTGAGGGGTCAGCCAGGTGTAGCTGGCGGTTAAGTCGGCAGCTTGGAGAGCTAGGGACAAGACAACGAAGGCCCCATAGCTCACACCCCTGAGGCGGCGGTTCTCTTGTTCCAATTCCAAGGCGCGGTAGCCCAGTTGGGGGGCTAGATTGAAGCGGGATCCCATAGGGGCAAGAAAGTAGCGCACCTCTAAGCCGTACTGGCGGACTACTGGGTTCTCAGAAGATTGGCGATAGTCGCCGCTGAGGGTGAGGCGATCCCCCAAGCGCAAGTCCTGCAAGGCAATTCGCCACGCAGAAGCCGACTCAAAACCCGCCTGCAAACGGGTGGGCAAAGCGGGAGTATTGCGGATTTCTTCCAGGAGATTGGGCGGGCCTTGCAGCCAGCGGCGCAACACGGGGCTATCGATTTGGCCCTCCAGCCCCAAAGTATCTCCCTGGGCGGTTGAGGTCAAATTGGCCCAGGCTGGCCACCGGGGCATCAGTCCAGCTCCAAGGAGCAACACACCCAAGCAAAGCCCTCTGCCCACTTCCCCCCTCCCTGCCAGCCCCACCTGGCCGAAAACTATTTGTTTCGGCTGTTGGCCATGATCCGCAGCCGCTGCGACAGGTTTTGCAGTTGCCGCTCAAGTTGCAAATCTTCCCGCTGCAACTGACTAATTTTTTCACAGCTATAGAGAACGGTGGTGTGATCTTTTCCACCAAAGTAGTCGCCAATTTTGGGCAAGCTGAGACGGGTATGTTGGCGCATCAAAAACATGGCAATTTGACGTGCATGACTGACGTCCCGCCTGCGGGAAGATCCCAATAGGCTCTCTTGGTCGATGCCAAATTCCTCACAGACTACATCAACAATCATATCGGGAGTAATTTCCTTGGGTTCGCTGGGAGGGTTGAGGATGGGCCGAATCGTCTCTACACTCATCGGCAAGCCAGAAATGGAGACGTAGGCAACGGCCCGGATGAGGGCACCCTCCAGCTCGCGGATGTTGCTGGTGTAGGTGGTGGCAATATATTCGATGACCTCCAGCGGCAAGCTCATCCCCTCATACTCAGCTTTTTTCTTGAGGATGGCCATACGGGTCTCGATGTCGGGCGGCTGAATTTCTGCAATCAAGCCCATTGAAAACCGAGAACAGAGTCGCTCCTGCAGCCGCGGGATTAGATGAGGGGAGCGGTCGGCGGCCAGCACAATCTGCTTGCCCGATTCATGGAGGGTATTAAAGGTGTGAAAAAACTCCTCCTGGGTGTACTCTTTGCCTTCAATAAATTGGATGTCGTCCACCAACAAAATATCCACATCTCGGTACTGCTCCCGAAAAGACTGCATACTGTCCCGCCGGATGGCGTCGATGAGATCGTTGGTAAAGCGCTCGGTGGACACGTAGAAGACCTTAGCCCGGGGATTGGCCTCTAGCTGGTAGTGGCCGATTGCCTGCATCAGGTGAGTTTTGCCTAGCCCTACCCCACCGCAGAGAAACAGAGGGTTGTAGGCCCGCCCCGGCTTGTCAGCCACGGCCAGGGCTGCAGCATGGGCCATGCGGTTGTTGGGGCCGACCACAAACCGCGAGAAGGAATACTTGGGGTTGAGCTCTGGTGCCCGCATAGGTAAGCTGCTGCCCCCCTCCAGCCCCCGAGGAACAGAATCCGGGAAACTGCCAGCGCAGTAGGAGCTTGGCCTCTCAACTGTCGAAGGAGGCTCTTCCGCAGCCAAGGCTTGGGGAGCAACGGAAAACTCTACCTGCAAAGGGATCCCTGCTACCCGCTGCACCACCTCGGTGATGGTAGAGGCATAGTGCTTCTGCAGCCAGCCTCGTGCCCATTCGCTGGGAGTGGAGATGGTGAGGCGGTTGCCCACCAACGACTCAGGCCGTGCTGTTTTGATCCAAGCCTCAAAGGTTGGCCGGCTGAGCTGCACTTGTAGATGGCCCAGAGCCTGATCCCAGAGCTGATCTAGGGAGATATCCACGCCACACACCCAGAGCGACACACCACAAACCCCGAGAGCTAAGCAGTGCCTCCACTCTCGGGATTCCCAATTTAACTGCTTGGCGTGGGGCCTCCAATCTACCCATTTTCCGATAGGTTTGCTAGCATGGCTTCTCAGTGACTGTCTTTAGGTGAACTGGATTGCCCCCTCGCCAGCCGCGGTGGGCTGTGTTGAAGTTGCGAGTTAGTTTCTCACCATGCCTCAGCGTACCCTTCGTGGCACCAATCGCAGACGCATTCGTGTTTCTGGGTTTCGAGCCAGAATGCGCACCCCAGGTGGGCGGCGAGTCCTGAAGCGGCGGCGGGCCAAGGGGCGTTATCGTCTGGCTGCTTGCTGAGGCACTCAACTCCCCTGCTAGAGCCACAAGCAAGTGTTAACTTGGGGTGGGATCTGGGAGCCGCCACCATGCTACCTGCTCCTTATCGCTTGCGGGATCGGCGGGCATTTCAGGCACTTTACCAGGCAGGTCAGCGGCGTTCCACGGCGGGCTTGACCCTGCTGTTTCAGCCAATGCCGGCAGGAGGTGAAGGGATCCCTAGCCAGGTGGGGCTGGCGGTCAGCAAAAAGGTAGACAAATCGGCGGTACGGCGAAATCGGCTGCGACGTCGCTTACGGGAGGCCATACGCCTTCTCTGTCCCCAGCTAAAGCCCGGCTATCAGCTGCTGTTTATCCCCAAGCCCAATTTGCTTACCTACAAGTGGCCGGAGCTGCAAGCAGAGGTGCGCTACCTTCTCCAGAAGGCCGATTTACTCGCTAGCCCAGAGGCGAATTCCTAGGGGCGGGCAGGCTGGGCTACTGCTACTGGCTGTCCTAGAGAGCAGAGTAACCCCTTCCAGGAGATTTTGGAATGCCAGCTCTTCGACCTATGCCCGGTGTAAACCGGCGCAGTCGTTGTTGCCGAAAACTATGCTCTGGCTGAAGTCTCAGCCAGGGATCCCAATCCGCTAACACCCGCCGTATTTGCAGGCAATGTTGTCGGTCAACTGCCCAATGGCACTGAAGTGCAGGTCATGGTCGCCGATACCCTGGTGCGATACCTCCGTTGGGGTGCAGAGGGATCCCTTGCCGAAGCAGCGCTGGCCCACTTCAACGAGCTTGCCACCAACTGGTTTTGTGCTCTGAGAATGGTGCTTGACAGGCACACAGAAGAGGTGCGCCTCAGGTATTGCAGCAGGGATCCATCCTCAAGCCCGGACAAAGTTTTGCATGGGAGTGTCCAGTTCCTGCCATGACGGTCTTAACACTCAATCTCAGCCCTTTGATGACTCTGACGCGGGAGGATTTTATCCGGCTGTGTGCGGCCAATCCTGAGCTAAAGCTGGAGCGCACCGCCCAGGGAGAGCTGGTGATTATGTCTCCAACCGGAGGTGAAATTGGCAACCTCAACTTTGAAATTGCGGGGGCAGTCTATGTCTGGAACCGCCAATCAGGTCGAGGCAAAGCCTTTGATTCTTCCACGGGGTTTTCTCTGCCTTCAGGCAGCGACCGCTCTCCTGACCTGGCCTGGATCCCGCTGGAAAAGTGGGAGGCTCTGGATCCCCAGACCCGCCGGGGATTCTTGCCCCTGTGTCCTGACTTTGTGGTGGAGATCCTCTCGCCCACCGATTCTTGGGTTCAAGCCCAGGCCAAGATGCAGGAGTACTTGGACAACGGCTGTCGCTTGGGGTGGCTTTTGGATCCCAAGGCCAAGCGGGTGATGATCTACCGGGCAGGACAGGCGCCGGAGCTAGTGGAAGACCCAGAAACCTTGTCGGGAGAAGACGTGCTCCCCGGCTTCACCCTGCCCATCCGCAAAATTTGGTCTGCCGAGAGCTAAGGGATCCGCAAAAGGGGAAACAACTGGTAGTGTCTTAATGGCTTCAAAAACAAGCATTTGGCCCTGCCGACAGGGGTGGAGCAGATTGCCCAGAGTTTATCCTATTCACAGCATCTGCAAACAAGGGCAGGCCACCATGAAGGGGTTTGCGCGGGCAATTCGGGTGTGGGGCACGGTCGTGGCGCTCAGCGGAGCCCTTCCTGGCAAAGTGATAGGGCAGCCAGGCTTGCCGCCGGTGCCGGTCGTCCCCTCTGTTGAGGAGCCGAGAGTCGATCCAGTTCCTCCGTCCCCAGAGGTGTCCCCTGCTTCCAGGATACCGGCCGCTTCCCCGCCAATGGGCCAGGATCTGCGCTACCTGGTGAAGTTGTTCATCAACGAGTCTTGGCAAGCGGGCAAGCAAGCTGCTGCGGTCAACTACAACGACCTCTACAGCCGCCTGTTGACCCGCACCTACAGGGATCCCCGCCCGCCTATCGAAGTCGAGTACGAGCTGATTCGAGAGATCCTGCGCGAATACGGGGATCCCGCCGATCGCTTCTGGGATCCGCAAAGCTTTAGGGACCTGCTCAGCCGTCCTCGCCCACCTCTCCAGGCACGTCAGATTGGCCCGCGCCAGGTTTACTTAGCGGTGCCGGAGCTCACCCCTGCCACTGCCCAGCAGATCCGCCAAGCCCTCTACACTCAGGATTACAGCCAGGGCATTGTCCTCGACCTGCGCGGGTCGGTGGGCTATGACCCGCAAGTGATAGCGGATGTGGCGCGCCTATTTTTGCCTCGCTCCGTGCAACCGCTGCTGGTTACCGAAGACCGCTTTGGTCAGTCCACCCGCTGGAACAGCGAAAACCTGCCGCTAGCTGCCGGGATCCCCTTGGTCGTCCTTGTCGACAGCAACACCCGCCAGGGGGCCACCCTCCTGGCAGCTCAGTTGGGAGCTAGCGGCAACACCGTTATTGTGGGACAGACCGCCCAAGGCAGCGAGCGGCAGACCCGCTTCTTTGCCCTTCCTTCTGGCGCAGCGGTGGAGCTGGCCGTGGCCACCTGGAAGACCGGCGATGGACGCTCCTTAGCCCAGGGCTTGGTGCCCCTGCAAAAGGTAGAGGGAGATGAGGACGCTTGGCTAAAAGCCGCTCTAGAGGCCCTGGCCCTACCCCCCCGCCAGCCCAGCCCCCCGCCCCGCCCCACCGTCCTGGTTCAAGAGGGTCGCGTCGGTCGCTTTGTCCTGGGCATGGATACCCGCAACGTCGATACCCACCTTTTGGGCAACGTGGATCTCATCCCCGCCGAGTCACGGGCCAACGTCTTTCAGCCCAACAGCGACCTGAAGATCTTCTACTTGCAGGACTACATCCTCTTTGCCTACCGCCGTCCGGGCGTCCTCAATAGCTTTTTTGCCGACCGCATCTACACCACCCACCCCGAAGCCATGACTGGCGAAGGGATCCGCATCGGCTCCACCTACTCGGAAGTCATTGCCACCTACGGCGGCCCCGGGGAAAATGGCTACAACGAGGTCGTGCCCTATCCCAAAGGGAGCCGGGAATACCTGCGCGACGACCGCTACTATGTCAACTACGACGCCCTCGGCCTGTCTTTTGCCTTTGCGGTGGGCTCTAACCGGGTTACCGCCATTGGCCTGTTCAAGCCGGGGAGTTGAGAGAGCAAAAAGTTAATCGATTGTTAACCTTTTTGTCAAAGGCCCTCAACACCAGCCGGAGCAATGGGGTAAATTAGTGCAGCGGCCCCGGAAGAGGGGTTTTTGTGCTGTTTACATTACCGACTGGGGGAGAAGCCTTTGGCAAACGTTGTAGTTGTTGGTGCCCAGTGGGGCGACGAGGGAAAAGGGAAAATTACCGACCTCCTCAGTGAAAAAGCCCATGTGGTCGTCCGCTACCAAGGCGGCGTCAACGCCGGCCACACCGTGGTGGTGGGGGGCCAGACCTTTAAGTTGCACCTCATTCCCTCTGGCATTCTCTACCCCGATAAGCGCTGTGTCATCGCCAGCGGCACGGTGATCGATCCCGAAGTCTTGCTGGCCGAGATCGACCAGCTGCACCAACTGGGGATCTCCACCCACAACCTCTACATTGCCGAAACGGCCCACGTAACCTTGCCCTACCACCGCCTCATCGACGTGGCCGAAGAAGAGCGGCGCGGCATCTACAAGCTGGGCACCACTGGGCGAGGCATTGGCCCCACCTATGCCGACAAGGCCGAGCGCATGGGCATCCGCGTCGTGGACTTGATGTACCCCGACCAACTGCGGGAGCGCCTCAGTTGGGCCATTCCCTACAAGAATGTTTTGCTGGAGAAGATCTACAACCTGCCCCCCCTGGATCCCGAGCCGATTATCGAACAATACCTGGCCTATGCCGAGCGGCTGCGCCCCTATGTTACCGACGCCGCCCTGCTTCTCACCCAAGCCATCGAGGAGCGGCAGAACATCCTCTTTGAGGGGGCGCAGGGTACGCTGCTGGACATTGACTATGGCACCTACCCCTACGTCACCTCCTCCCATCCCATTGCTGGCGGCGCCTGCGTGGGGGCTGGAGTTGGCCCCACCAGCATCGACCGGGTGATCGGGGTAGCCAAGGCTTACACCACCCGCGTCGGCGAAGGCCCCTTCCCCACCGAACTGAAAGACGAGATTGGCGCCTATTTGCAATCTGCCGGCGGCGAAGTCGGCACCACTACCGGGCGGCAGCGGCGCTGTGGGTGGTTTGATGGCGTCATCGGGCGCTACGCTGTGCGCATCAACGGCCTCGACTGCCTGGCCATCACCAAGCTGGATGTCCTGGATGCTCTGGACGAAATCAAGGTGTGTGTGGCCTACGAGTACCAGGGCCGTGAGATCCACCACTTTCCCAGTGACGCTCGGGTCTTTGCCCAGTGCAAACCCATCTACAAAACCCTGCCCGGCTGGAGGTGCTCCACCAAAGGCTGCCGCTCCGTTGAGGACTTGCCCCCCGAAGCCTACGACTACCTGAAGTTTTTGGCCCAGTTGATGCAGGTGCCGATTGCCATTGTCTCGCTGGGGGCCAGCCGCGACGAGACCATCATTGTCGAGGATCCCATCCACGGCCCCAAGCGCGCCCTGCTCTACCCCAATGGCAGCAAGCAGGTTCACGCCCTCATGCCGGACTGAGGATCGGCGGCTAGTCCCCTGGGGAGCACTGCTTTGGCAAAGCCAGCCCCAGCTTGGGCCGCCCCGAGGGGTCGAGGGAACCCTTGGAGTTGCCGCCACTGCTTCACTTAAGGATCCGCTAAGCTCAAAGGTAGAGATTGCTTGCCCTGTCTTCTGGTCTTCCCATGGCTGCTCCCACCTACTCCATCATCACCTTCGGCTGTCAAATGAATCGGGCCGACAGCGAGCGCATGGCCGGGATCCTGGAGTCGCTGGGGTATGTGCGTGCCGAAGACGCGCTGCAGGCGGACTTGGTTCTCTTTAATACTTGCACCATCCGCGACAACGCTGAGCAAAAGGTGTATTCCTACCTAGGCATCCAGGCGCAGCGCAAGCGGAAAAACCCCGCTATCAAGCTCATCGTGGCCGGCTGCGTGGCCCAGCAGGAGGGAGAGCGGCTGCTGCGCCGCGTCCCCGAGCTCGATCTAGTCATGGGCCCTCAGTACGTCAACCGCCTTGGGGATCTGCTGGCCCAGGTGGAGGCCGGCAACCAAGTGGTGGCCACTGAGCCCGTCGAGATCCCAGAAGACATCACCAAACCCCGCCGCGACAGCCGGGTAACAGCCTGGATTAACGTTATCTACGGCTGCAACGAGCGCTGCACCTACTGCATTGTGCCGCTGGTGCGGGGACGGGAGCAATCGCGCCAACCCCAGGCCATCCGCGCCGAGATGGAGGACGTAGCCCGAGCTGGCTACCGCGAGGTAACCCTACTGGGGCAAAACATCGACGCCTACGGGCGGGATCTGGATCCCAAGACCAACTTGGCCAGCTTGCTGCGCTTTGTCCACTCAGTGGAAGGGATCGAGCGGATCCGCTTTGCCACCAGCCACCCGCGCTACTTCACGGAAGAGCTCATTGCCACCTGTGCCGAGCTGCCTAAGGTGTGCGAGCACTTCCACATTCCCTTCCAGGCGGGCAGCGACGAAGTCCTCAGGCGGATGCGGCGCGGCTATACCCAGGAGCGCTACCGCCAGCTCATCCAGCTCATCCGCCAGTACATACCTGAAGCCACCATTAGCGCCGATGCCATCGTTGGCTTCCCCGGCGAAACAGAGGCCCAGTTCCAGGAAACCCTGCAACTGGTGAAGGATATCGGCTTCGATTTCCTCAATACCGCTGCCTACTCCCCCCGCCCTGGCACGCCAGCAGCCGAGTGGCCCGACCAAGTGCCGGAAGAGGAAAAAAGCGATCGCCTGCAACGACTCAACCGCCTGGTGGCCGAGGTGGCTGCCGCCCGCAGCGCTCGACTGCTGGGCCAGGTGCAGGAGGTGCTGGTGGAGGGCCCCAACCCCAAAAATCCTCGCCAAGCTATGGGACGTACCCGCGGCAACCGCATCGTTTTCTTCGACGGCGATCCTGAACAACTGCTGGGATCTCTGGTGCCAGTGCGCATCACCGCCACGCGGGCCTTTTCCCTCAGCGGCGAGATTGCCAAGCCTGGGGAAGAGAAACCCCAAGCCGCAGAACTTGGGGCTTGCGCCTAAGCCCACGACGAGGATTGAACTCGTGACCTCCCCCTTACCAAGGGGGTGCTCTGCCACTGAGCTACGTGGGCGGCATGGTGGGCCGAGTTGGATTCGAACCAACGTAGGCGTAAGCCAGCGGATTTACAGTCCGCCCCCTTTAACCACTCGGGCATCGACCCATAGACGCTGGTCCTCCATGGTAGCAGAAAAAAGAGACTAATGCCCAGGAGCAATCTCTGCCCAGGGGGGTAGAGGGGATCTCCCCGAGGCCAAACTGGAGAGAAAACTTGGTAGGGTGGAAGACAGTCTTTTAGCTGGCAACTATGGTTTCAACCCTCGGCACGCCCCCTTCTGTGGTTTCTCCCAACCAGTCGCTGCAGCCGTTAACCAGCCGCGTCAACAGCCAGGGCCACCTGGAAATTGGCGGCTGTGACGTGGTGGAGCTCGTGCGCCAGTTTGGCTCCCCCCTCTACATCCTGGACGAATGGACCCTGCGGCAGGCCTGCCGTCTCTATCGCGACAGCTGGGCCCGCTGCTACGCCGGCAGCTATCGGGTGTTGTATGCCACCAAAGCCTGGAGCTGCCTGGCCATCTGCGCCTTGGCGCTGCAAGAAGGGCTAGGTCTAGACGTGGCCTCTGGCGGCGAGCTGTACACCGCCCTGCAAGCAGGGGCCAAGGGGGAAGATCTCTACCTGCACGGCAACGCCAAGTCGGCAGAGGAGCTAGCCATGGCCCTTGAGGTAGGCTGCACTCTGGTGGCAGATAGCCTCCACGAGCTGCAGCAGCTGGCCGCTCTGGCCACCCCTGACCGGCCGGCCCGTCTGTTGGTGCGGGTTAACCCTGGCATTGACGTCCACACCCACGAGTACATCCGCACCGGCCAAACCGACAGCAAATTCGGCATTGGCCAATGGCAACTGCCGGAGGTGTTTGATTTTCTGGCAGCCCATCCCCAACTGCACTGCGTCGGGCTCCACGCCCACATTGGGTCTCAGATTTTTGACCTGCAAGGACACCGGGATCTGGCAGGAGTGCTGGCCCGCATTTGGCAGCAAGGGCTAGACAGAGGTCTGCCCCTTCAGGAGCTCAATGTGGGCGGCGGCCTGGGGATCCGCTACGTCGAGTCCGACGATCCCCCATCCATCTCCGAGTGGGTGGAAGCGGTGGCCACGGCAGTGCAGCAGAGTTTCACCGCCGCCGGGATCCCACTGCCCAAGGTGCTCTGCGAGCCTGGGCGCTCTGTGGTTGGGCCAGCGGCGGTAACCGCCTATACCTTGGGGGGCAAGAAGTGGATCCCGCCCAGCGACGACCTTCCCGAAGGCCGCCTCTACGTCACCATCGACGGCGGCATGTCCGACAACCCCCGGCCTATCACCTACGGGGCCCGCTACACCGCCCTCTTGGCCAACCGCCCCGAGGCCGAGGCCACCCAGCGGGTGACAGTGGCCGGCAAACACTGCGAGTCGGGAGATGTGCTCTTGAAAGATGTGCTTTTGCCCAACCCAGCGCCCGGCGAAGTCCTAGTTGTGTTGGCCACTGGGGCCTACAACTACAGCATGGCCTCCAACTACAACCGCTTTCCTCGGCCAGCAGCGGTGCTGGTTAACCAAGGGAAGGCCCAGTTAATCCTGCGGCGGGAAACTTATGCCGATTTAATCCGTCTGGATATCCTACCAGAGCAGTTACGGCGCTAGGGGGCTGCCCCAACCTGCCAAGGGGGATCTAGCCCGCTGGTCTCAACAGGGAAGAGCTGGAGGCCAGGGAGGAGAGCAATGGTAGGCTGGTCAGGGAGCCAAAGTCCAGCAAGATTCTCACTGCAGGACAGCGCAGGCAGAAGGTCTGGAGCACGAGGGGAGCGTGAACGGGGTTTTTCGGCATGCGGGCGGCCTTATGGGCTTGGCTACAGCAATTTAACCCTCTCAGCCTCTTGGACGGGGCTCTGGCTGTCCTGCTACTGGCTTTGGCCCTCTATTCCACCCGCAAGAGCCGGGCTGGTGTCCTACTGCGGGGATTTACGGTACTGTTGGTACTTTACCTGGCCTCAGCCTCGCTGCCGCTGGTGCACCTCATCTTGGATCGCCTGCTCCTGGCTGCGGCCGTGGCCATGGGGGTGCTCTTTCAGCCGGAGCTTCGGCAGCTCTTGGAGCAGTTGGCAAAGACCATTCCCCTGGAGTGGTCAGATTCGCCAGACGAGGAGGAGGAAGATTCTGAGGAGGGCTTGGTGGAGGAGGTGGTGCAAGCGGTGCGGGAGCTCTCCCAAAGTCGAACGGGGGCTCTGATTGTGATTGAGCCGGATCAGCCCATTGACTCGCGGGTGTTTACGGACAAGGGGGTCTCCCTTCAGGCACGAGTATCGCGGGAACTCTTGCAGACGATTTTTCAGACCTCGACCTTGCTCCACGACGGGGCAGTTCTTATCCATCGGGATCGCATTCGGGCAGCAGGGGTAATCCTGCCAGTCTCGGAGCGGCCTGCTGGGAGGCACCTGGGCACACGACACCGCGCCGCCATGGGGATTACCGAGCAAGCCAATTGCTTGTGTATCGTGGTTTCAGAGGAAACTGGCTCCATTTCTCTAGCAGAGGGTGGACGCATCGAGCGCCCCCTGACCAGTGCCAGGTTACAGGAGCTGCTGCTGGAGCGGCTACGCCATTCCCGCCAAGCCAAAAAACGAGAGGCTCCTCTGGGGAAACTGGGGATCCACCCTTGGGTTTGTAACGGACTGTTGGGCTGGGGGAGATCCCTGATTGAACTGGCAAAACGCTTTCGCAAACCTAAGAAAACGCTTCCCAAAGGATAACCTCCATGACCCTTTCTCCTGCTCATCTTCTGCAGTTGCCTGCCGATCTCGATCCGCAGTTGTTACCCCGCCACGTGGCCGTGGTGATGGATGGCAACGGGCGGTGGGCGCAAAAGCGAGGGCTTCCTCGCAGCGTCGGCCATCAGCGGGGGGTGGCGGCCTTGAAGGAGCTGGTTCGCTGCTGCCACGACTGGGGGATCCCCCTTCTGACCGTCTACGCCTTCTCCACTGAGAACTGGGGCCGCGCCCGCGAAGAGGTGGATTTTCTCATGACCTTGTTCGAGCAGGTGCTGTGGCAAGAGCTCGAGGAAATGATGGAGCAAGGGGTGCGCCTCCAGTTTGCTGGCCAGCTATCAGCCCTGCCCCCCTCTTTGCAGGAGGCCATTGGGCAGGCAGTGGAGTGTACCCAGCACAACGAGAGCCTTTGCTTGACGGTGGCTCTCAACTACGGAGGAAGGCAAGAGATTCTGGAGGCTTGCCGCTCCATTGCCACCCTGGTTCAGCAGGGACTGCTGCAGCCGGATCAGATCGACGAGGCCCTTTTCTCCCAGTTTCTCTACACCAACGGCCTCTCGGACCCTGACTTGTTAATCCGCACCAGTGGCGAGATGCGCCTCAGTAACTTCTTGCTCTGGCAGATGGCCTACACTGAGCAGTACTTCACCCCCATCCTTTGGCCAGATTTTGACCGCGCTGCTTTTCACCAGGCTCTGCTCAGCTACCAGTCGCGCCAGCGACGATTTGGCAAATGAGAAAACCCCCACTTCTGGAAAAAGGTGAGGGATGAGAGCTCCTTTAGGCGGCACTAGCGCAAAAAGCTGGTTACCAGCCACATCAACCCAAACGTCATCCCCACCAACAGGATGCCAGGAGCATCGCCGCCAGTAAGGGGCAAAGCAAGGGCATAGGCCAACGCCAGCCCCAGGATCAAGGCTGCCAGCGCTAGGAGGAAAGAGCGAAGGAAGCGGCGTTCCTTGCGGTACAGGAAATAGGTAGAGGTCATCAGCCCCAGCGCTAGTTGTAGGGAGGGATACTCTTCAGGGGAGAGGACAACCCAACCCAACAACCCTCCCAAAATCGCTGCCGGCCAAAGGACAGCGGCTACCGAAGGAGTGTCCAGCCAGCGACTCTTCTGGACGGGGCGGGGTAAATTCAACGCTGGCTCGGGAGGAGCAGGACGCTGTTCAGCGTAGCGAATGCGATCCGGGACAGGGATCTTGCCCTCTTTGCGCAGGCGCAGGCGCTGCATCAGAATGGCGTCGTAGGCTTGTTCCACCCGCTCTTGCTGCTCTTCATCGGCAGCCAAGCTGGCCAGAAGCCGTGCCCGCGCCGACTGGATCTCCTCAAAAGAGGCTTCTTCACTGACCCCCAGCACTTGATAGGGACTCATCTCAGCCATGGCGACCAGTCTTGTGACTCTCTATCACCTTAACCTAGCCGCCAATTCAGGAAGGGGTTGGGGAGCTGGCTCGGAAACAGAAAGGAGCACCGCCCGCAGCGATTGGGCCACTTGCTCAACTGCTGCTTGAGTGGTGGCTCTGCCAAGGCTAAGGCGAATAGACCCGAGGGCCTCGGCTTCAGAATAGCCCATGGCTAGGAGAATGCGGCTAGGGATCTGTTGGCCGCTGCTGCAGGCAGAGCCGGCACTGATAGCGATCCCCTGGCGGCTCATCTCCCGCACCAGCACGTTCCCCGAAATCGCGGTAGTGCAGTAACTGAGGTGGTGGGGCAGTCGTTGCTCCAGCTCCGCAGGGCCAGTTAGCCGCAAACTGGGCACGGCAGCTAGTAATTGTGCCAAGTGCCGTTGCAGCTGTCGCAGGCGGGCCGTCTCCTGCTGCAGCTCTTGGGCTGCCAGGGCCGCCGCCACCCCTAGACCGACAATGGCAGGGATCCCTTGGGTGCCGGGCCGCAGCCGCCGTTCTTGCCCGCCCCCCCCTAGCAGCGGCTGCAGCTCTACTCCTGGCCGGACATAGAGCGCTCCCACCCCTTGAGGGCCATAGAGCTTGTGCCCAGAAAGGGAGAGCAGATCCACCGGCAGCTGCGCCAGATCCAAGGGGATCCGCCCCACCGTCTGCACCGCGTCGGTGTGGAACAGGACCCCCGCTTGGCGGCAGATCTGCCCCAGCTCGGCAATGGGCTGCAGGGATCCCACCTCGTTCTGACCATGGACAACGGAGACCAAAACGGTGTTGGGCTGGAGCGCCTGGAGCAACGCTTGGGGATCCACCTGGCCGGCAGCATTTACCGGCAGGCGGGTCACCTGCCAGCCCTGGGCCTGCAAGCGGCGGGCGGCATTCTCCACCGAGGCATGCTCAACGCTCGAGATGATTAGGTGCTGCGGCTGGGAGTAGCGCTGCGCCACCCCAAATAAGGCCAAGTTGTTAGACTCCGTCCCGCCGGAAGTAAACACCAGGGCCTCCGGCTCACAGTTGAGCAGCCCAGCCACCTGCTGCCGCGCCCGTTCCATGGCCATGGCAGCCCGTTCTCCCCACCCGTGCAAGCTGGAGGGGTTGCCCCAACTTTCCTGCATCGCCAGCCGCATGGCCTCGATCACCTCCGGACGCGGCGGGGTAGTAGCACTGTGATCGAAGTACAGGGCGGGATCCAGATTGGGCATGGGCAGCTCAGCTTCTAGGATTTGCTGTCCCCATCTTAGTGTTGGCAGCAGCTTACTGGGGCTTTGTCCTCCCTCGCGACGGCTAGGTTACTTTTTCCTGAAAAGGCTAGGGGGTTGGCGGTGCAGAACCACCGATTCCACCAGGCCAATGGCCAGAAAGTTGGCTAGCAAAGCCGAGCGGCCATAGCTTAAAAAAGGCAAAGGCAACCCCGTAATGGGAGCTAGGCCAACGGTCATGCCGATGTTGATCACTGCCTGAAAGAGGATCATCGCCAGCACCCCAATGGCGATCAGAGACCCGAAGTTGTCCTTAGCTCCTTGGGCAATCCAAATTAGCCGTGCACACAGAATCCAAAGCAGGATCAACACCGTCAAGGTGCCGACAAAGCCCATCTCTTCCCCGATGGCGGAGAAAATGAAGTCGGTATGTTGCTCGGGGATGAAGTCCAGTTGGGTTTGGGTGCCCTGGTGGAGGCCGCGGCCCCAGAGCCCGCCAGCGCCAATGGCAATGCGAGACTGGATGAGGTGGTAGCCAGATCCCCAGGGCTCTTGGGTAGGGTCGAGGAAGATCTCCAGCCGCCGCCGCTGGTAGGGCTTGAGCAGGTTCCAGGCCACCTGGCCTAGCTGCCCCGAGAGCAGGTTAATGACACCAAAGGTCACTGCCCCTGTCCACCGCCAAGGCAGCTTCCAAGCGGCTAGGCTTGCCATGCCCAGACACCAGAGTAACCAAACCCAGATCATCCAACTCAGCTCGGGGCGGGTGTGCAGGCCGTAGAGAATGGCTCCCACCCCTGGCGACACCAGCAAGAGGATCCAACTGCCCTTGGCTCCAGCCCAGTAGAGCATGGCTAGCAAGATAGCCACAAACACCAGGGCCGTACCCAAATTGGGCTGAAGAAAGATCAAAATCCAAGGAGGGGCGACGACGGCAACAGCTACCCAAATCTGGCTGAAGTACCTGATTGGCCAGTGATGCAAAATGGCCGCCAGGGTAATAATGACCCCCACCTTGGCAAACTCGGACGGTTGCACCTGAACGCCGGCAATGGAGATCCACCGCTCGGCTCCCCCTGCTGCTGTGCCGAAAAAAAGCACCGCAATCAAGCCCGCCAAGCTTAGGAAGTAGGTCAACCAGTGCCAGCGCAACAACCGCTCATAGGGGATCCGGGCCACCATCCCCAAGAGCACCAGGCCGATGCCAGCCATGATCAACTGCTGCAGCCAGTAATGGCTGACGGGGCGCCCCCAGACCGCGCTGCGGATGGCAATGATGCCGATGCCCGTCAAGGTCAGCACCGTAGCTAGCAAAATGCCGTCAAACTCCTGCCAAGGCGACAAGATTTGCTGTAGGCGCTGTTTCCAGCTTGCCCGGGGGGGCACTTTCGGCTCAGCGCTGTGCAGGAAGCGGGTCATACCTAGGGAGCAACGCCGGCACTAGTTTATCCCAGCTCTGCCGGTGTCCCCACCAGGCAGCAGCAAGTAATCGGTATCGACCGCCATCCCTGACCCAGGACGCTAGGCCACAACCTCGCCCCCAGTTGCCCATAGGTTTCAGTATCCAGGCGGGTACTGAAGCCGATAACGGCTTTATTCACACCATCACACGGTACTCCTCGTGCGGCCGCCCTAGTTTTGACCAATTTTTAGCGGGGGCCAGCTAGTGCCCACTGAGGCGATAGACCGGCAGGGTGAAATGAAAACTGCTGCCCTTACCTGGGATAGATTCCACCCAAATCTGGCCGTAGTGGGCACGCACGATGCGACGGCAGAGGGAAAGGCCAATGCCGTAGCCCTCCTGCTGCTGATCGCGCTCTAGGCGCACAGCCTCGGAGAAGATCTTCTCTTGCTCAGCTTCAGGGATCCCAGGGCCAGTATCGCTGACAGTCACTTGGATCTTTTGACTGGTGCGGTGAAGGATGGCAAGGCGAATAGATCCCCCGGCAGGGGTGTACTTGATGGCGTTGTCCAGGAGGTTAAAGATCACCTGGCGGATTTTGTCGGGATCCACGTGAACCGTGGGCAGATCCAGGGGAATATCGACTTGAAACTGCAACTGCTTGGCCTGGATACGGGGCTGCAGCTCCTCAATAAGCGGCTGGCATAGGCTAGCCAGTTGGGTTTCTACCGCCCGGATCCTCAGCTCCGAAGCGCTGCCGCGGGCCGATTCAAGAATGTCGGTGATCATGCTGTCCATCTTGCGCAACTGCTGGCGGGCGTGCTCGAACAGTTGCCGCTCCAGAGCCTTGTCCAGGGATCCCTCGCGCGCTTGCTGCAGGGTTTCCACCGCTAGAGCTGTAGCCGTCAGAGGGCTGCGCAAATCGTGAACCAGCATCGCCAGAACGCGGTCTTTAAAATCCAGCTGTTCCCGCAATTGGGCTCGCTCTTGCCGCAGCAAGAACACCTCCTCTGACAGCTGGAGCAGCGCCTCGGTGATGGGAGGAGGGGTGGGATCCTGACCCTCCTTTTGTTGGTGGGAGGCAAGAGCCGCCTGACCCTGCCAGCGAGGCCACCACACTTCCAGTTGCGTCGCCAAGTCCTCCCCCGCCAAAACCTGGGCTGGCAAGGGCTCTGCCTTCACTAAAGCGGGGGTCACCACCAGCTTGTAGTGCTCCGCCAGGTAGGGGTGCTCTTCTAGCGGCACCACTTTTAGATGGGCAGGATATTGGCCAGGTAAGCTCTGGATGTGCCGACGGAGTTGCTCTGCCAGTTCTTCGACGTTGGCTCGGCCTTGGGCAAACAACAGCAGCCGAATGGTGGAACGGGTAGAAGCGCAATCTAGCGAGGTTTGCATAGGCCAAAGTCCAAAGGGCGGCGGGTACCTTGAGCTCACCCTCCACGCCGTTGAGCTTAGCGAAACAGGTAGGCCAGACCCACCAGCACAGCCACTAGCCCCACCGTGGTCAAGCTGAAGTGCAGGAGAGAGGTTCTGCCTTTGCGCACCATGTTGCGCATGGCCAGGCGAACATAGCTGGGCGAGGATCCCTTCTCGCTCTGCGAGGAGCTAACCGGCGAAGGCTGGGACATTGGGATGTCGGAAACGCGGGCCGATACCTCTAACCTAGCTCAAGCTGCCCCCGTTAATACACCTGCGGCCACCAGCTCATCAGTCAAACCGGCAAGGGATCCCTAGGCACTGCTGCAACAGCTTTCGGTACTCTTGGCCATCCACGAGAAAAGCCCCAAAGCGGGCCAGGTGCGGGTTCATTAGCTGGGCGTCAAAAAGGCGAAAGCCCCGCTCCCGCAGGTGTTCCACCAACTTCACCAGCGCCACTTTGGAGCCATTGGGAATGCGGTAAAACATCGACTCGCCAATGAAAGCCGCCCCCAAGGTAATGCCCAGGATCCCGCCTGCGAGAACTTCTCCCTGCCAGGTCTCAAAGCTGTGAGCAAACCCCGCTTGGTGCAGAGCTAGGTAAATCTGCTTTAACTCCGAGCTAATCCAGGTTTTTGGTCGAGCAGCGCAGCCCTCCACCACCTGCTCAAAAGCGCTGTTGATGCGCACCTGAAAGCGACCGCTGCGCACTAGGGGCCTCAGGGAGCGCGGACAGTGAAACCGCTCGTCCAGAGGGATTAGCGCATGCTGCCTACAGCCATACCACCCCAGGGATCCCGTCTCTTCATCGGCCATGAGAAAGTAGCCCTGGGCATAGCCGGCCACAATGGCGGTTATGTCTACCTGCATACTCATTGCCAGTTTGGCGAGAGGGTGGCGAAATCCCCCGCCTCGGCCTTGGGGTGACAATCCACACAGCCACTTACTCGCACTGGGGTAGGAAAGTCCACCTGCAGGTGCAAAGCCCGGAAGTAGCGAGACTCGGCTAGACGATAGGGCACTGGCTCCCCCTGCCGCAGCGGACGAGAGTTGGGCCGTAAATAGCCCCAAGCCAGTTGGAAAGTCACACCGGTCAAGGGCTGAATCTGCTGGCCGTAGTGGTTGGGATCCTGCAGCAGCCGTTGCCAGGTTTCGGTGGGCAACACCTGAGCGGGCAGCGCCACGTGGCAGGTGCCGCAACTGCGCACGTACTGAGCCTGCGCCAGCTGGGTCGGGGTGAGATCCTGCTGCGCTTGTACCCCAGCTAGCAGGGATCCCATCAAGCCGGCCAGCAGCGCAATCCAGCTGACAAGCCAAAATTGCCGCCGTCGTTTTAAGGAAGCCATGCTCTTGCCTTGAGTTTCAATAGATCCCCTAGTGAGTTTCCAGGATGAGCCTCTCCTGCCAGCCAGTAATCTAGAGCAGCCGGGTGCTGTTTGGCTGGCCTAATCCCGGCAGAGGGATCCAAGACGAGCCCGGCAGATGGCAATTTCCGCGGGGGTAAGGCTATCCCAGCGGACATCGCGGCGCAGAACCAAGCCATTGTGACCGGTGAGGAAGCGAGGGAGCTGGGCCTGGTCAATCACACTTAGATCCCGCATGTCGTAGGTTGTGTAGTGGGTAATCTCTGGGGAGGCGAAGTCAATGTCGATGAGGGTAAGGGTCTTGCGGGGTGGCAGGGGGCTGCCCAACAGGGGGCGGGGCCCAGAGCCGAGAGCGCCACAGTGAAGCAGCTGCAACTGTCCCTTGTAGCCAGGATAGTAGGCGTGGTGGTGGCCGCTGATGTAAACATGGACGCGGTACCTTTCCAGCAGAGCTCGCTTGGCCTCAGCATCCAGCAGCACTTCCCCCGGATTGTCGCGCCCGACGGCAACGGCATAGAGGGGCAGGTGACCAATGACGATGCGCAGCTTGGCCTGTTGAGCCCGCTCGCTGGCTAGCGCTGCTTCTGCCCAAGCCATCTGTTCAGGGGGAATGAAGTTGCAGCTAGCATCCCAAACTAGGTAGAAAACCCCATCTTTTTCAAAGGTGTAATAGAAGGGGAAATCGCCCCGATCCACAAAATTCAGGCCGGGATCATGGGCGGGATCGTTCCAAAACTCGCGCGCCAGATCCCGTTCCTTTTGAAAGAGAAAACCACCGCGGGCGTTGCGGGCACAGGAAGCATCGTGGTTGCCCAAGGTAAAGCCATAGGGCAGTTGGGCAGCGCGCAGCGGAGCTGCCACGTGTTGGTCAAAGGCTGCCCACATGGCGCGGATGCGCTCTTCGGAAAGGCGGGGATCCTGCCCTGCCACCATGTCCCCTCCTCCCAAGACGATATCCGGCTGGAAGTAGGGGATGAGGCGGATGGCCCGATCCACCTCTGGGTCATAGTCCACCGAGCCGTAGAGGCCATTTAGGTCACTAATCACCACGAGGCGCAGATCTCGGCGGGGAGGGATGTAGAAGCCGCGAGGAGCTTCGGGATGGGGGACAGCCGTAGGGGTGGGCTGCGGCAGCAGAGGTGGCGCTTCCCTTGTCGGCTTTGGCTGAGAAGCCAGGGGCTGCCGACTGGCCCAGTAGGCCCCTGCCCATGCGCTGCTAACGGCTAACCCCAACAAGCCTAGGAGCAGCTTGCGCCGCCTCATCCTAACTCCTCCTCCACACCCCAGCGGTATTGTAGAAAATGGACAGGCTGCTGTTGGCGCCACGGCCTGGAGAGGTCGACGGCCAGTTTTTTGAAGGCTTTGGGGTGGCTTCTAGAAGCCAAATCGCGGATGCTAGGCTAAGTTGGATTGGCAATTCGCTATCTCGAACTCGGTATGGCTTGAGGTTTTCCCATGCCTCGCCCTGTGGATTCTTTGGAAGCTGCGCTAGAGCGATGCCGGGAGTGCAATCTTCGTCTTAGCCGGCAGCGCCGCTACATTTTGGAACTCTTGTGGCAATGTGGCGAGCACCTCTCGGCGCGAGAAATCTACGACCGTCTTAATCGGCAAGGCAAGCCCATTGGCCACACTTCCGTCTATCAAAACCTAGAGGCTCTGGCTAGGCACAACATCATTGAGTGCCTGGATCGCGCTGATGGGCGCCGCTACGGCAGGTGTACCCACCCCCACAGCCATGTCAATTGTCTAGATAGCAACCGCATTCTCGACGTAGAGGTAGAGTTGCCGCCGGAGTTGCTGGCTGAGGTGGAGCAAAAGACCGGCACCCGCATCCACAGCTATCGCATCGAGTTCTTTGGTGTGGAAAATCCAGGAAGAAGCTAAGTCAGTAGGAGCGGTTTTGTCCCCTGTTGATCTGAGACTGGATTTGTTCCAGCGAGCTGGCCGGGGCCAGGCACTTGCTGCCCCAACACACCAAGCCCACCGTCCCTGGCGGCAGGGGCTCTGCCTCTGCAGGCAAAGTAAAGACGGCAGTGGGCCAGGGGCGCTGTTGGAAGGTGGGGATGTGCTCAGCTCCTAAGGTCACCTTCACCCAGTTGCTGTACCAGTCTAGCCCAAGGAATAGAGTGGGACAGACCCGCGGCTGGGTACTCATAGGGTGGGCAAAAGTTTTCAGGGCCTGCTCTGCTCGCTCCAGATAGTCCAGATCGCCCGTGAGGGCAGCCAGACGCACCAGGTTGGCGATGGCCACACCATTGGCTGACGGCATGGCGCTGTCCTGGAAGTCTTTCTCCCGCACCAGGAGTTCAGCGGCGCTCTGGGCATCGCTGACAAAGTAACCTCCCCTGGCCGTATCCCACAGTTGCGCGTCCATCTCCTGCTGCAACTGGATGGCAGCCTCCAGCCAGTACTGGGAAGTGGGATCCCCTGCTCGACCTAGGCAGGCCTGGTGCAGATCCAACAGGGCCTTGATGAAGAGGGCGTAGTCTTCGGATTTGGCAGGCACCTGGGGTGTGCCGTCGTAGTTCAACCGCAGCAGGGATCCCGTGTCGGGATGGCGCTGGCGGCTAAGGATGAACTGGGCAGCCCGCAAGGCCAACTGCAGGTACTCCTCGTCGCCAAACACCTGGTAGGCCCGTGCCAGCCCCGAGATCATCAGGCCGTTCCAGGAGACGATCATCTTGGTGTCCGTAACAGGCGGGATCCGCCCTGGCCAAGGGTGTTGGCGGGCCGATTGGGCATCTACTGCCGGCGGGAAGGGGATCCTGCGCTCGGTGGAGCCGTAGCGAGCCCGAAACAGATGAGTGGTCAAGGCGGTCTCGACTTCCGGCGGCAGCTCTCCCCCCTGTTGGCGCTGGAGGACAATGCAGCCGGGCCGGTCGGGGAAATTGCCCCCTGGCAACAGGAAGAAAGCCTGCTGCAGAGCGCGGAAGGTTTCTTCATCGAGCAAATCTTGCAGCTCCTGCCAGCGCCAGACATAGAACTCCCCCTCCTCGGGCTCCGCATCTTCTCGCCGGGCAAAACTATCGGCATCCTGGGCCGCATAGAAATACCCAGCAGGAGCTGTCATCTCCCGCGCCACCCACTCCACCGTCAGGCGCACCGCCCGCTCGATGGCAGCGTCCCGGATGCCGTGGGCCCACAGCTCTGCCAAGAACTCCAAGATCTGCCCGTTGTCGTAGAGCATCTTTTCAAAGTGGGGCACCGTCCAGGTGGGATCCACGGTGTAGCGGTGAAAGCCACCGGCCACATGGTCGAAGATCCCACCCAACACTAGGGCCATGGCCCGCTCCTTGGCCCGTTCCAGAGCTGTCGGCAAGCCAGTGATCCCTTCCGGCGGGTCGAAGCGGGCCGAGCGCAGCACCAACTGGGCATAGGGCATCATGGGGAACTGCTGCACCGCCCCAGCGTTGGTGAGCAAGGGCTGGATCTTGGCGATCCCGGAGCGCAGTAAGTCGGGTGGAATATGGTCTTCTGGCACTAGGTCGCTGAGGGTGGTCAGGGCCGTCAAAATCTGGCCCTTCATCTCCGCAATTTTTTCTTTTTCCTGCCGGTAAAACTGCAGGACGCGCTGCAGCACCGTTAGAAACCCTGGCCGGCCAAAGCGGGGCTTCACGGGAAAATAGGTGCCTGCATAAAACGGCACCAGGTCATTGGGTGTGAGAAAGACATTGAGAGGCCACCCTCCCTGCCCGCTCATGAGTTGCAGCGCCTGCATGTAGATGCTGTCCAGATCGGGCCGCTCCTCGCGATCGACCTTGATGGGCAAAAAGTGGGCATTCAAGAAAGCGGCAATCTCGGGGTCCGAGAAGGCCTCTCCCTCCATGACCGTGCACCAGTGGCAACTGGAGTAGCCAATAGACAGAAAAATCGGCTTATCCTCAGCCCGGGCTTTCTCCAGGGCCTCCGGGATCCAAGGCCACCAATCCACTGGATTATTGGCGTGCTTGCGCAGGTAGAGGCTAGAACACGTGGCGAGGCGATTGGCCATAGGTAAACCCTCTCACCTTTTTTGCTCAGGCTAGCGCGTCCTCCCCTCGAGGCCAAGCCAGACCCCTGTCCCCCCTTGCCTCGGGGATTAGACCTGCTCCTGTTTGGCGGCTGGGATTAAAAACTCCAGCGATCGCCCATAGAGAACCAAAGTGGTGCTGGGGTTTTCCACAAAACCAATCCGCTCGTAAAAGCCGCGCTGATGGGTGGTGAACACGTAGATGCGCTCCACCGACTGCAGGTGGGGATGGCTAATTAGGGTTTCCACCAGCTTGCGCCCAATGCCCTGGCGGCGGTAGTCGGAATCCACCACAATATCCCAGAGGACGGCCCGGTAAACTCCATCGGAGGTGGCGCGGCCAAAGCCAATCAGGCGCTCCCCGTCCCAGGCGCTGACCACCGGATGGCTGTGGGCAATGGCCCGCTCCATCTCTTCCCGACGGCGGTTTTGCGCCCAAAAGGCATTGCGGTTCAATAGCAGCAGAAGCTGATCCAAGTCCAGCTCGCCCCGCTCTAGAGAAAAGCGAATGTTGCGGTTGTCAACAGGCTGAGAAGAAGAGGCAACAAGAGGCTGAGGAGGGGGATCGGGCATGTTCAAATCTTTGCCGCAGCGAGAGTGGTCAAGCAAGAAGCCAAGAAGACAGCTTGCCCAACCAGGCGGAGCTAGCTGGCCGAGGCGCTGTCAGAGCTTAACCTCGCCTGCTCCAAGGCATAGGCTTTGAAGCGCTCCAAGTCCGCTTGGATGGTGCTTTCCACTACCTTACCCACAAACAGGCCATCTAGAATTTTGCCCAGAATGCCTGGAATCTTGTAGGCCACTGACAGCTTCACAATGGTACTACCCTTGCGATCATAAAACCGCAGCGCCCCCCGATTGGGCAGCCCTTCCACCGATTGCCAGGCGATGCGTTGGTGTTTCACCACTGTGTGGGTGCGGGAGATCCAACTGAAGGTAAAGCCGCGCGTAGCAAGCGTCCACCGCGATAGGTCGTGATCCAGCAATTCCACCGAGCGAATCCACTGCATCCAACGCGGCATGAGGGCCAGGTTGGACCACAGCTCCCAAACCTGTTCAATGGGAACCGGCACCTCCACCTGACAGGTGTGCTCTAACCAATCTGACTCCGCCATGGCGCCTCCCACACAAGATGTAGCAGAAGGGGGAAGCCACCCTCAGCCCTGGCCACCAAGCCGCTGGGGGATCCCTGCCTTTACAAAATTTTATATCGGCCTAAGATAGCATTATCAGCCCAAGGCAAAATCGGGGGCTTTGCGCCTTTGGCCAGCAAAGTGCGGTCGATGCCTATTATGAGGTGAGGCATAAGGGGGGTATCATGATTGCCACCTGCAAGCTTCACCTGCATTGGCCCGCTGCACTCAGCTGTTTGACTTGACAGGACGACCTCACCATGGTTTCTCAGTGGAAACAGCATCTTAAAAACTACTTCGTGGCGGGATTGCTGGTGGTGATTCCTCTAGCAACCACCATTTGGCTGATGGTGGAAGTGGCCACCTGGAGCATCGGTTTTCTGACCAGCATTCCTAAGCCGTTTAACCCCATCCAAGGGCTGCACCCCATCCTGGTTAACCTCATCAACCTGGCGGTGGGCTTGCTGACGCCAATCTTGCTTATTTTGCTGATTGGCTTCATGGCCCGCAACATTGTCGGCCAGTGGCTGCTCAACCTAAGCGAGCAGCTGCTCCATGCCATCCCAGTGGCGGGGCTGGTGTACAAAACCCTAAAGCAATTGCTTAGTGTCTTATTTGCTCCCAACAACCAGGGGTTTCGGCGGGTGGTGCTGGTAGAATACCCCCGGCCAGGGATCTGGGCTTTGGCTTTTGTGACGGGCAGCATTCAAACTCCCATCCGACTGGGCGGGCCCCAGCGTTCCCTTAGCGTGTTTATCCCCACCACTCCCAACCCAACCACCGGCTGGTATGCGATCGTGCCAGAAGATCAGGTGGTGGAGGTGTTCATGCCGGTGGAGGATGCTTTTAAGATGCTCATCTCCGGTGGGATCGTGACCCCGGAAACCTTTGAGGCTGGGCTGCAGCGGCGCGAGGGAGCTCTGGCGGTAACCATGCCCAGCTTGCGGGAGCTGGTGGAACAAGAGCGGGCGGCAGCCTCTGCTAGGACGGACTCAACGGCTGCCGAGGTGGGCTTTGAGGCTTCTTAGCTGGCCGGTTCCTCTCCTAGGAGGTTGGGCTGCCAGAGCTGGTATTCTTTGGCTTGCTCCAGGCGCACGTAGAAGGGCTGCATCTGCCGATCCAAGGCTTCCGCCTGCTCTGGGGGGAAAGCTTTCCAGGCGGCGCGGCTAGCCCAGCGAATGATGAGGTGAACAAGTTCGGGATCCTCGGCGTCAAGCCAGACTTCCTTGCCCAGAAAACCCGGCTGTTGGCGCAGGGCAGCTCCCCAGATCCGCTCGTCTTCCCGAAGGAAAGCCACCTGGCCGCCGGGGGGGACTCGAAAGCAGAGGTGTTCGATGGCAATAGGCTGGTCGGACATCGGCAAAAGTTGTCTTAAGACGCTAATGAAGGGTTGGTCAGCCGCTGCAGGGTGGGAATGAAGTCGGGGTAGGAGATGCGGGCGCAGTCGGCACCGCTGAGGGTGGTGGATCCCTGGGCGGCCAGGGCAGCTACCATCAAGCTCATGGCGATGCGGTGGTCGGCGTGGCTGTCCACCTCTGCTCCCTGCAAGGGGATCCCTCCTTTGATTTCCAGGCCGTCGGGATATTCGGTTACCTGGGCACCCATGCGGCTGAGTTCCTGAGCGATGGCCGCCAAGCGGTCACTTTCTTTTACCCGCAATTCCGCTGCATCGCGAATGACCGTAGTTCCTTCGGCAAAGGCTGCTGCCACCGCCAAAACCGGGATCTCGTCGATTAGGGTGGGAATCAGCTCGCCGCCGATGCTACAGCCTCGCAAACGGGCCGAGCGCACGCGCAGATCCCCCAGAGGCTCGCCGGTCACTTCCCGCTGGTTCTCCACTTGAATGTCGGCCCCCATCTCCTGCAGCACCTGCAGCAGCCCGGTGCGGGTGGGGTTGAGGCCCACACCCTCTAGCAGCAATTCGCTCTCGGGCACAATCGAGCCCGCCACCAACCAGAAGGCTGCCGAGCTGATGTCCCCGGGCACCTGCACCGTCTGGCCCACCAGGCGGGATCCCCCCACCACCGCCACGGTTTTTGTCGCCACATCGACCTGGATCTCGGCTCCGAAGGCCCGCAACATCCGCTCCGAGTGGTCGCGGGAAAGGGCCGGCTCCGTAACCTGAGTGGTGCCTTCTGCCAACAGGCCCGCCAGCAGCAGGCAGGACTTTACCTGGGCCGAGGCCACAGGCGAGTGGTAGTGGATCCCCTTTAAGGATCCCCCCTGCACAGCCAGAGGTGCCAGGTTGCCCCCCGCCCGCCCCCAGATCTGAGCCCCCATCTGCCGCAGCGGCTCCACCACCCGCCCCATAGGCCGCGAGCGCAGGGAGCGATCCCCAGTGACGGCAAAAAAGCGCCCCCGCTGGCCAGCCAGGATCCCCAACATCAGGCGCAAGGTGGTGCCGGAATTGCCGGCATCCAAGACATCTGCCGGCTCCTGTAGGCGATCCAAACCCACTCCCCGGATGCGCACACACTCGCTGTTGAGCTCAGGGATCTCGACTCCCAAAGCCCGAAAGCAAGCCGCTGTGCTGTGGGGATCTTCCCCTAATGACAGACCCTGGATGACCGTTTCCCCTTCCGCCAGGGATCCCAGCATCAGAGCACGGTGGGAGATGGACTTGTCCCCTGGAACCTTAATCTGGCC
>NZ_JANSHR010000068.1:5349-6416 GCF_047461675.1 Synechococcus sp. R70.1 | reverse complement strand
GGTCGACTGCCCTTGTCTGGGCTGCTCAGCTGCGCGGTAGCAAGGATTGCCTGCAGATTCCCGATGGCCTGGTGGCCCGGGAAAAAGCCTGGATAGAATCATCGAGGTTGCCCCTCTGCAGCCACTAACCTCATGGACTTGCCGAAAACTCGGCTCGGGGAGAGCTCTCCGTATCACCACGAGTCCGTTTTGACCGAGGAGGTGATGGCCTACCTGCAACCCCAGCAGGGCGGTACGTTTTTGGACGTAACCTTGGGAGGAGGCGGACACACCTTGGCCCTACTGCAGGGGGGAGCAGAACGGGTGGTGGGGCTGGATCGGGATCCGCTGGCTTTGCAGGCAGCTCGGGCGCGCTTGGCAGCAGCAGGGATCCCCCAGGAGCGCATCCAGCTTTGGCACCTCAACTTCGCCAATTTCGATCCGCAGCGGCACGGCTGGCGCGACGAGCAAGGGCGGCCTATCCTCTTCGATGGCATCGTGGCCGACCTGGGGGTGAGCTCGCCCCAACTGGACTGCCCTGAGCGCGGATTTAGCTTTCGCGCCGAGGGGCCGCTGGACATGCGCATGGATCCCACTGCCGCTCAGGAAACCGCTGCCGATTGGGTCAACCGCCGCCCTGCCGAGGACTTGATCGACATTTTCGTTCGCTATGGCGAGGAGCGCTTTGCCCGCCGCATTGCCCATCACATCGAACGCTCCCGCCCCCTTTTCACCACTACCCAACTGGCCCAGGTAGTCTGGCAGGCAGTGCCGCCGGCGGCAAGGCGGGGCCGCATCCACCCAGCTACGCGGGTCTTTCAGGCCCTGCGCATTGCCGTGAACCGAGAACTGGAAGCCCTAGAAACCCTGCTGGCCCAGGCTCCTGCTTGGCTAAAGCCCGGCGGTAGGTTGGCTGTAATCAGCTTCCACAGTCTGGAAGATCGCCTAGTGAAATGGGCCTTCCGTACCGATCCCCGCTGGCAGGTGCTCACCCCTAAACCTCTGCGCCCTTCCAAGCAGGAGCAGCAACGCAATCCCCGGGCCCGCTCTGCCAAACTGCGAGTAGCTGCCCGCCTCGGATAGAGTGG
>NZ_JANSHR010000068.1:0-5249 GCF_047461675.1 Synechococcus sp. R70.1 | reverse complement strand
TGTCTCCTGCAGCTTGCAAAGGCAGCCCCCCTCAACCTTTGAAATCCGCCCATCCCCGCCGTTGGGATCCCACCTGGAGAGAGCATCTCATCTGGTGGCACCAGGTCTCCACCGGCCTCGCCATCGTCTCGGGGTTAGCGGTGCTAGGTGTTTATAGTTGGACAGTGCATACCCAAAGCCAATGGAGCCAGCACTACCAGGTTTGGCAGCGGCTGCAACGCCATGAGCAGCAGTTTCTCCTCACTCAAGAATCCATCGTCAATTCTCTGCGAGAGATTGCCGAGCGCTCCGATATGGTTTCTCTAGCGCCAGAGCGGGTGATCGAGGTTCCCATCGCTCCTACCCGCAGAGATTCTGGGCAAAGTCAAAACACCCCTCAGCAAGCCAAAGCTAGCCCCTTTTATCCAGTTGGGTATTGAGCAGCCAGTTGCAGCAGCTGCAGCTAGTCACCTAGGGCGCCCCTCGATTTACTGGAAACTGCTGCCATTCCTGGCGGACTCGCTGCAGCTTCTGGAGCAGCTCTTCCCACTGTTCGCCCTCGATTAGCTGCTCTAGTGCCTTCAACTCAGCTTGGTAGCCACGCAGAGCAGCTAGCAGCGCTTGCCGGTTGTAGCGGGCCATCTCTAGCCCTAACTGCGGGATCCCACCGCCAACCCGACTTGTATCTCGAAAGCCACTGCTGGCCAAAGTGCGGGCCAGTGCCAGAATATTCGAGTTCTCCTCCTGGCTGACGGCGGCAATTAAGCCAGCTCCCGCCATGACCGGCAGATGGCTAACCCAAGCTACTGCCTGATCGTGACGGACAGGATCGGCAAGGACAACTTCGGCACCCACTGCTGCCACTAGCTCCTGCATCACCGCGAGGGCTTGGGGTTGCGTCTGGGGAATGGGAGTGAGCACATAGGGTCGCCCCAGAAACAAGTTAGCTTCCGCTCCCTGGATCCCTTGTAACGTCTTGCCGGCCATGGGGTGCCCCCCCACGAATAGGGGCCATAGCGCTGTTGCCGGCCCAACAATTGGCTGCTTGACGGAGCCGACATCGCTTACCACTGTCTGGGGCGACAGATAGGGCACCAGGGCTGCCAGGGTGGCCAACACCTGCTCCAGGGGAGTACAGATCACCACCACCTGAGGGTTGAAAAGCGTCAACTGGGCCAACTCGGTTCCGCAGCCCTGAACCGCTCCACGTTCTAGGGCCTCTTGACAGGTAGCCGGATTGCGGCTGATCCCCCAGACGGAGTACCCTGCTTCGGTAAGCTTAAGAGCCAGGGATCCGCCGATCAACCCCAACCCGACAATAGCGATGCGCATACTGTCTCCTTGAAGATCAAGGCTTTGCCAAAGCCGGCGGCAGAGGGAGACTGCCTTTTGGGATTTCTTCGGGATTAGAAAGTTAATTCTGCCCCATGAAGGGCATACAGGGGAGGGATCCAGCCGCTAAGATGGAAGGGTGAACTGGGTAACCCCCACAACAGTTCGCCCGGATCTTTTATCGCAGGAGGGAACCGTGCTTCATCGTAGGATCTATCAACTCAGCCGCGAAGGCAAGGAAGTGTGGATCTACCTGCGCGATCAGGGACGCTGGCTGGAACGAGCCAAGATCCTCGATATCGAGGGGGACACTATCCTGGTTCGCTACGAAACAGAAGATGAAGAGGAGATTTGCTCCTGGGAGGAGATGATTCGTCTGGAGAGCATCGGGGCTGTCGCCCAGCGCCTCTCTTCCATCCCAAAAGGAGTGCTTAGCACTTCCGACCTGCCCACAGCCGAGGATTGCCCTCCTGCTGAACTCCTCCGTTTACCACCCTCCCTTCGCGCCGCAGAGCCCCTTAACGGAGAGCGTGCCGGCAGCGAGCGCCTTGGGGAAGACCTGGAGCGGGAGGCCTCTCCCCTTCGCGAGAGCGGAATGGAGTCCCCGAGGCCGCTGCGCCCGAACGGAGAGGAGCTCAAACGGGTAGATCGGTTCCGGAACGACCCAGAAGGCCAGCGGGAGGGTAACCACGACTAGGTTGAAGTTTTCCGGAGATCGACAGGAAGGCATCCCACCATCGTCCTGGACAGGGGCAAATGGCAAGGAGGCCGTAGAACTCCTCTGCGTAGAGCTCTAGCTGACAAGGGGAGGTCACTTGCCCATCGCGCGGGTCGATCTCGGCCTGTAGAGCAACTGCTTCTTCGCCCAGCCAAGGGCTTTAGTCCTCGTTTGCAACAGCGGTGCGGAGCACCTTTCTTGTCCAGTGTTGTAGCAGCAGTGGTACAATAGAGGCTAGCTTTGGTAAACCCTAGAAAGGGCGGTTAGCGCAGCGGTAGCGCACTTCCTTCACACGGAAGGGGCCACAAGTTCGAATCTTGTACCGCCCATAAATTTCGGCCTTTGGCGGGCAAGCTTTCCCTGCAAGGTGTTGCTTCTATCTACAGGCTCCCTTGAGGAGGGGCCACTGGTTGTCTGACGGGCAACTTCTGACATACCCCCCTTTGCGCAAGTGCTTCGAGCTGGGTGGACTATGCAGCTACGGGAATCCCACCGCTGTAACCAGAAGCTAGAAGATATCGATTCATGAAACCCTTTGCCAATCCTCCTCAGCCATTGACTGCCAGCGAGTTTTTATCCCACTTAGAGGAGATAACGAGAGCTTACGAAGTCAAGACATCTATCATCACCTTCTACAGCAGAATTTGGAGTCAGGTATTCGACCTCAAATTTTCTAGGGGCCAATGGATTTTTGGGAACAGCCCCCACTGGAGAGCGCTTCTGGAAGCTAAGCTCCGGAAAAGCGAATACTATCCAATATCTCGCGTTGTCAGAACCTTCACTGACGAAAAGCACAAGCGCGGGGCTCCAAACAGCAAAACTATCTTGATCCCAACCAAAGAGCTGAGAATGCTTTTTCTTCCGGCTTCAGGTCAGGTTATTAAGCTAACTCCGGAGGAGTGCTTTGCCTGCCACAACACAGATGCCCAAACAGGAGAGCCACTCCCCATCGAGCAAGATGTCAAGTTCTTGTAGTGGCGGCAGTGGGAGTTGGGAAACCCTGTTGGGGCTAATCCTACAGGACCAGGGCTATTTGACCTCAATCAAGAGCTTGGCTCCAAGCGCAACAGGGATCCGTTGGGGGCGTCAGTCAACAAGTAGAGCAAGCCATCCGGCCCCTGACGCACATCCCGGATACGGCCGACAGCTCCCTCTAGGAGACGCTCCTCAGCCACCACCCGATTCCCTTCCAAAACCAGCCGTGCCAAATGCTGGCCAGCCAGTGCTCCCACAAAGAGGTTGCCCCGCCATTCGGGAAAGACGTCTCCCGTGTAAAAGGTCATGCCAGAGGGAGCAATGGAGGGGGTCCAGTGAAGCAGCGGCGAAGCCAATCCAGGAGCTGCTGCTAGTCCCTTGCCAACTGGTTCGCCGCTGTACTCGCGGCCATGGGTGATTAAAGGCCAGCCGTAGTTCACGCCGGGAGCGAGGATGTTGATCTCATCTCCCCCTTTGGGCCCATGTTCGTGTATCCAAATAGCCCCTGTTTCCGGGTGGCGGGCCATTCCCTGAATGTTGCGGTGGCCATAGGTGAAAATTGCTGGCAGAGCCCCTGCTTGCCCAACAAAGGGGTTGTCTTTCGGGATCCCGCCCGTGTCGGTAAGGCGCAACACCTTGCCTGCTGCATCCCCCAGATCCTGAGCCCGATTCCGTTCTCCGCGATCCCCAGTACTGATGTAGAGAAACCCTTCTTCGTCAAAGACCAAGCGGGAGCCGAAGTGCTGCTGGGCAGGCGTCTTGCGCTCCATGTCAAAAATCACTTCCAGGTCCTGGAGTCCCTTTTTCCCTAGGCGGGCCCGCGCCACTCGTGTCCCCCCTCCACCCGGCCCGGGAGCCGCGTAGGACAAGTAGATCCAGCCGTTCTCCGCGTAGTTGGGGTGCAAAGCGATATCCAGCAGTCCCCCTTGGCCGCGGGCAAACACCTCCGGCACCCCGGCTATGGGCTGGGGATCCAACCCTCGGTCGGTAACCCGCCGCAGGCGGCCCGGGCGTTCGGTAACTAGGATGGTTCCATCTGGCAGAAAAGCCATCCCCCACGGATGCTCCAGGCCGGTTGCCAAGGTTACCACCCGAAAGCGTTGCTTCGTTTTGGCTCTGGGCAGCGCTTGAGCGTGATCCCCCCGTTGCAGAGACATGACCGTTTTGGGGCTGACCGGATAGGCCCCTACGGCAACAGGGGCGGACAGCCCTCCCAAAAGCAGCAGTGAGGAGAGAAGCTTTATCACCGAGATCCTCATGGCGATTGCCGCCTCGTTTTCGCAATAGAGCTAAGGGCAGGCGTTGTTCTCTCCCCTTTAGATTAGCCTTGAGGGCGGCAATCTGTCCCTAAACCATTAGACCTGTGGATCCCTCTCGAGACTTCCCAAAGCTCCTCCGAAGAGTGCATGCATAACCTCTACGGCCTCCTAATGGCCCGCGCCCTCCCGCAAGGGTCTACAACAGCTCGACTCCGACCAGTGCCCCTTTGTCCTTACTCGCTCCGGCTTTGCCAGGATCTTGCGCTGGGCTGCCGTCTGGACGGGCGACAACCAGGCTGGATAAGAGCCCCTCGGTCCAAGCCCCCCCTCTTCTTGCTCGACAGCGGCCAGGCACACCAGATCTATCTGTCCAGCCCAGTGAGGATCCTGCCCCTAGTCAATTGCCCTCACTACCTCCAGCAGCTCGCGGTTGTCACGCTTGAAGATGGGCAGCCACTCCACATGCTGGTAGCGTAGGATCCCTTGGCTGTCCACTACAAAATAGGCCCGCCGTATCCCCAGCAAGCTATCCACCCCGTACTGCTGGCTTACCCTCCTGTCCACGTCACTCAGCAGAGGGAACTCCAGCTTGAGCTGCTCGGCAAAGGCTTCGTGTCGAGAGATGGGATCGCTGCTGATCCCCAAGATCTCACACCCTGCCGCCCGAAAAGCTCCCCAGTCCTCCCGAAAACAGCGCATCTCGCTCGTACACACCGGCGAAAAGTCTGCGGGGTAAAAAGCCAGCAGCACCTTGCTCTTGCCCCGATAGGCCCCCAGCGAAATCTGGGCCCCCTTGGGAACCCCTTTCCCAACCGCAGGCAGGCTAAAGTCGGGAGCTGGCATCCCAATCTCAATCCCCATTTGTCCGAATCCCCTCCGAACTCACTTTCTCAGTCTAGCGGTGGCCTGTTCCCAAAAACCCCTTATGGGTCTTGACGGTGGGGGTGAGTGTGGGATAGGGTAGTGAAGCGCTGACAAGGCCACCA
>NZ_JANSHR010000067.1:0-3204 GCF_047461675.1 Synechococcus sp. R70.1 | reverse complement strand
CTGGGCTGAGCAAGGGATCAAAACCGTTTTGGTCGTTATGCCGTGGTCACCCAATGAGCACAAGCAAAAGATCCGTGTGGAGGCTCTCGAAGCGGGGATAGCAACTCAGTTTATGATCCCTGGCGCTGATTCCTACAAAGCCCTAAACGTCGTCCTAGGCCTTCTGTGCAAGGCAGCATGGCAGCCCGTACTCCTGGAACCCCTCGACCATCCTGAACGCCATGAGCTGATCATCGGCTTCGATGTGGGAACCGATCGACAGCTGTACTACGGAGCCTCTGCCTTCGCTGTTCTTGCTGATGGGCAGAGCTTAGGTTGGGAGCTCCCTGCTGTGCAAAGAGGAGAAACCTTCTCTGGTGATGCAATTTATCAGACTGTGTCCAAGCTTGTCAATAAGTTTTATAAAAGGCTCAGTCGATATCCCACCAAGGTTCTCTTAATGAGGGATGGTTTAGTGCAGGAAGGTGAATTTGGAAAGACAATTGAGGAGTTAGAAAAAGAAAAGATTGCTGTGGATGTTGTCGGAATACGCAAAAGCGGTACAGAAAGGATGGGGATAGAGGAAGAAGGTAAGTACAAAGACGCCAAAATAGGTACTGTTGTTTTCGACCGCTCGCGAAAGTCGTTTACTCTGGTCACAAGCCAGCCCATTAGCAGGGAAGGCACGGGCTCCATTGGTAGCGCAAGACCCCTGCGAGTTGTCCACGAATATGGCAGTACGCCTTTGGAGATCTTGGCCCTGCAGACTTACCACCTTTCCCAGCTTCATCCTGCCAGTGGATTCCAAGCCTGTAGGCTTCCCTGGGTACTTCATTTTGCTGACAAGAGCGGCAAGGAGTTCCAGAACCTCGGCAGCAACATCTTCAGTGTCCTGCAAAACATAGATCGCCAGAAATTGATTGCCGTCTAGCAGGGTAGGGGGTTCTTCCCTGTGGGCCCTGCTAGGATGGGGAAGGGTTTGAGATGCCAACTATGTTTACTCACAACGAGGTCTGGAAGACCTTTCTGAGCAACCCTGTTGTCTTCTGCGGGGGCTTTCTCAGCGGCCTGCTGCGTTTGGATGTAAGGCAGGATCCGCTGCGCAGTTGGCTAGAGTCGCAGGGCTTGAGGGTGGAGGATCCACCTGCCTCCACGCAAGGACCTCAGTCTATTGCCATTGAGTAGGCATGGAGACAGGAGAGAGCCTCCCCATTCAGCAAAGTCGGCCAAGGTGAGCTGATGCCCCCCGGACAATCTGTAAGAAGGTGGCGACGGCAGGGATCCCTCTATGGCTATCTGGGCGGGGTTGTGCTTTTGCTTGCGGGGCTAGTTGGCTTACCCTCAGCAGATTTGGCTTTGGCCCAAGCGGCGCTCATTTCCTCGAGAGGCTCTGACCAGGATCCCCAGCTTTGGCTGGAGCGCTACAACGCTGCTTTGAAGCAACTGCCCCCTTTGCCCAACTTGCAGTACCGCCAGCAGGTGCGGGTTGAGGGATCCCAGACCTTTACAGCCACCCTGGATGTGCTCCGCCGCCGCGACGGCAGTTGGCAGGCTTGGGTAGCCGAAGGGGATCGCGTCCGCCTGTTGGATTCGCGGCAACTGGAAGCGGTGAACCAATCGGACTTACTCAGGCTGTATTCGGTGTACGTGAGCCGGCCCGAAGCGCTCCTGCCCTCCGTAAACTTTCACTTAGAGGCTGATCCCACCCGCTACCACGTCTTCTCCTCAGAACGGGCGGATCTGGCGGGATCCCCTGTCCAGCACTTGCGCCTGGAACCCCTTCAGAAAGGCCAGGTGCGGGAGCTGTGGCTAGATCCGGAGTCGGGGCTGCCGCGGCAGGTGCTCTTGTTTTTGTCAGGGGTGTGGGGACAGGCCTACGTCCTCATGGGGTTTACGGCAGTGCCCGCGCCCGAGGGAGGCCTTCGCTATTGGCTGCCGGAGAGCACCCGCATCAACCTGAGCTATGGGTTTTGGACGCTGGAGGGCCTGACCCGCCGCGTGCTCAGGGGATCCCTTGCCATCCGGCACGACTACCAGGACTATCGCATCTTGCCGGAAGGAGTGCAGTTGCGCTTTTTGCCCTCGCAGCCGCCGCTGGATGCGCCGCCAGTGGTGGCCGGCCTGCCGGAAAGCGCGCCCCAACTGGAGCTGGGGGATGTGCAGGTCTTGGGGGTGGATGAGCAGGGGAACCAGCAGTTTAGAATTGGCCTGGGCAGACGCACTGCTGCAGAGACCCCCTTGGAAGACCGCATCGCCGCCTTTAACCTCACCCGACCGGCCAGCCGCAATGCCCTCACCCAGATCGATACCGTGGCCTTTTTGTCTTTGGGGAGCAGTCAGTTGCCCATCTATCTCTTTCAATTCGACACGGGTCGTCCTCTCTATCCCCTGCAAGGGGTGGGGCAGCCGCGGGTGGATCCCAATGAGGTCTTCGATCCCAGGCCGCCGGCCATCAAGCTCTTTGGAGATTAGGTGGGGAAACCCCAGGGAGCGCTGTTGGGAGGGGCTAGAATAGCCCTGGGATCCGGAGGAGAAGCAAGGCGTGATCAAACCCTACTCTGCCCATTTGTTGACCCCCGACTTTCGCCTCAGTCTGGCAGTGCTAGTTTTGGCAGTGCCGCTGTTTTGGCTTTCGCTTTGGGCAGGGCTGGCCATGGGATTGTTTGGCCTGTTTTTGCTGGTGCAGACTTGTCTTATCGGGCTGGCCTTTACCCGCACAGCCCTGCAAGTCTACAGCGGCTCCCGGCGCATCCGCGAGTTCCCCTACAGCGAATGGCAGGATTGGCAGATTTTCTGGCGACCTGTACCCATTCTCTTCTTCTTCCGGGAAAGCCGAGGCATCCACTTTCTGCCAATGCTCTTTAACCCAGTTGAGCTGCGACTTTGCCTAGAGGAGCACGTGGGACATCTGCACGCCCAGAGATCCCCTTTTCGCGGCGTGGGCCGATGAGCAGTTCGGAGGGCTGGGTTTGGCAAGAGCAAGGGGGGTGGCGGTGGTTGCGGTGTCAGCTCTTGGCGGACTGGCCGCATGCTTTTGGGTGCCGGCGCAGCTCCTTCTATCAACCGGCTGAACTGGCTGAGCAGCTGCGGCTGACCCCCGAACGGGCAGCTTGGGGCCACCAGGTCCACGGCTGTCAGTGGATGTGGGCCGATGCCCTCACCACGATCCCGGCAGGGAAAGCAGAAAGCAGGGTTCAGCGTCCTGCAGTCGATGCCGTAATTGCC
>NZ_JANSHR010000065.1:0-3339 GCF_047461675.1 Synechococcus sp. R70.1 | reverse complement strand
CTAGGTACAATCCCAAAACCTCGCTCGGCAAGCAACCCTCTGCATCCTCTTGAATTGGCTCATAGCGGCCGCCCCTTAGCCGAAACCCCGCCCAGTCCTCTGGCTCAAACGGGTCAAACCAAAAGTACTCCGGCACCCGGATAATTTGCTCATAAAGTTGCTTTTTGCTTGTCTTGTCCTCCTAGGCAGTGCTGGGAGAAAGAAGCTCAATCACCACGTCCGGCCCTTTGCCCTGCTCCCAAATCACCCAGCTTTTGCGCTCGCCTTTAGGCACACCCAACACCACAAAATAATCCGGCCCTTTGAAATTGCGGCCGCGGGTCTGCTCCAAGCTGTAGTAGAGAAACATATTGCCACCGACAAAGCCATCAGGGCGCTGCTGCAGCCAGGTTTGGGTAGTGGAGATGAGCAAGTCCATCTGGCACCTGTGCCGCCAGCTTTCCATGGGCTCGCCGTCGTCGTAGGGAAGCTCGTCTTGGGTGGGGGGCCATTCGGGTAGATAAACCGGATCCAGCACCTCAGTAATTGGGTTCGGGTTAGTCATTGCCAGTTCTCCTCTCTTTACCCTTACAAGGTATCGGGATCCACCCCTAGCTCCCGCAGCTTCTGGGCCAGGCGCTCTGCTCATTGTTCGGCCTGCTCAGCCCTTTGCCGCTCCAGTTCGGCCTCGGTGGGTACCAGTTCCCCAGCAGCAGTGGCCCAGCGAATCCAGGTGGCCTCAATGTCTGGAAACCTTCCCCCATCTCATTGTTGCCAGCAAAGCAGCTGGGACGCTGCTGCGACCAGGCTTGGGTAACGCAGATGAGTGAGTCCATTTGGCACTTGCGCTGCCAGCTTTCCGCGAATGCACCGTCTAACTTGGTAGGTGTGTAGGTATAATCAGTACTTAGCTCCTGACTTTGTCATTATGGATGCACGTAGGGCAGGATAGTGCAAAACTAGCCCTCTTTGTAGCCTGGGCAGAAGCTACACTTTGTCAGCAGCACTGATTAGAAGGACGAGCTATGGAAAATTCCAACAAAGAAACTCTGCAACCGCGAGTTCTCCTGAGCTGGCCAATACCGCCAGACTACATCCCACCGCCGCAGTTTTCAGATCGGCAAGTAACTGTCTGTCTCAAAGAAAGAGTGGGGGGCTGTGGACTAGGCTATGTCAACCGTCGTGAAGGCTTGGTGGAGTGTCCGGAAGGAGATTATGACCTCTATGACTTTGTCCAGCAGTCTGAGCAAATTGTGGATAAAGAGTTTGACTTGGTGATTGTACGAGCTTCCAGCTGCGAATACAGCAACCCCTTCAACACGAAAAAATTTGGCTGTCCAACTGTCTTGCTAGCCGGAGATACGCATCATAGCCACTTCCCCATCAAACATCTTTTGGCCTACTGGGCCGTTGAAGCCTTTGATTATGTTGTTAGTGCTCACAACCGCCAGCACCTGCACTGGTTTGCCGCGGCGGGCGCGGAAAACCTGGCCTGGCTACCTCTCATCTCCATGCATACGGTTGTCCACAAGTGGGTAGAAGCAAGAGAAAGCCAAGTTGTCTTTATTGGCCAGCTGGGATTCCAGCATCCCAGACGTTTCCGTCTGGTCGAAGCCATAAAGAGGGCACACTTGCCCATTCTTGCCACAACTGCCAACCGTCAAGAGGCAGCCCGCCTATTTGCCGAATCGCTGATTTCGTTTAACTGCAGCCTGAATGGGGATCTGAACTTTAGGAACCTGGAAGTGATTTCTGCGGGTGGCTTTTTGCTGACAGACAAGCTCTCCTTTGCATCCGGCTTTGATGAGTATCTGAGCCCCGGCTTATACTGCGACGTCTATAGTTCTGAGCTGGAGCTAGTTGAGAAAATCAAGTTTTACCTAGAAAATCCAGGGCTGGCTCTAGAGATAGCTAAAAGAGCTTATGAAAAGTTTCTTGTGGACTGGCATCCCAAGCATCGGATAGCCGATCTGATGAATTGGGTTTTCAAGGGAGAGCTACCCAACTTTTACGCAGCTAAGTCCGATCCCAGATTTTTCATTAGCACTGCCTACAGAGATCTTGTCAATACACGCCTTGCTATCTACGAACCTGTTCAGGAGTTACACCGTGTAGAGGAGCAACTTAAGGTACTGGTTAGCAAAGACTGCCCGGTAGCAGTTGTGGCAGATCTCCTGGATCTGCCGAGACTAGAAGTCTATGTTGAGGCCGGGTTCCCAGTGTCTGAGCTTCCCAAGGACGAGAGGGTCGTTTCCAGAGTACATGTCTGGGAGGAAGAGTCCAGCCACTTAGGTACTGCGACTTGGGATGTTCTGATTGCCAGATCCAACAGCCATCTTACTTCTCGACTCCTGCCCTACTCAAAATTTGTTTTTGTCCTTGATGAACAAAATCAATTGGTGTTCTCGAACGCAACAAAGTTAGCGAACATTGCAAGATTTTCCTTGGGCGCAACTAGAGCGGATGGATCTTCTTGGACACTACATCTCAATTTTTATAAGGAGGAAGAAAACGTAGCGCTATTCACGATTGACGAAATCTTTAATAAGCAGTCATATCCTTTTTTAAACTTCGTCGATGGCGTATCAATAATTGTTGATGTAGGAGCAAACATAGGCATCGCAAGCGCCTACTTTCGAATGCTTTATCCAAATGCTACTATTCTTTGCTTCGAGCCTGACCCTGTAGCTCTTCACTTGCTGAAGCTAAACAGCCTAGCTATAGGCGGCTGCACTGTATACCCTTTTGGGCTGTACAGTGATGATATCACCAAGACTTTCTACAGTAGTCTTGTAACGGCCTGTTATAGTTCGATACACAAGAACCGATATGCTGACTTTCCAAGAGTTGTACAGCTTGTAAAGGCAAGCTCATTCCTAGGCTCATTTCTAAAGAGTGTTGGCGCTTACAACATCGATATTCTCAAGATAGATACTGAAGGTAGTGAGACCCAAATATTAAAGGATTTGTTCGAAATTTTAGTCGACATTAAGATAATATACCTAGAGTTTCACTCTGAAGAAGATAGACGATTAATAGACCAGATCCTATCCCCTACCCATGTTTTGTACAAGGGAAACATAGTTCACACACATCTAGGTACTCTTTGCTACTTGAGTAGAAGGTATATCCTTCATGACGTTTCACGAGAACCTCTTCGGTAAAAAGTTCTCCCAGTCAGTAGCTAAGGCCACTGGGGAAGTTGACAAAGGAGGTTCTAGCTAGAGCATGTAGTTTCAGGATCGACGCCCACTTCGAGCATTTTTGCGTTGGGGGCTCTATCCGTGCTGTTCTGTTCCAGCTTGGCCACACGAGCTTCCAGCTTGCGCAAGGTACGTTGCAGCTCAGGCAGATGCCGCT
>NZ_JANSHR010000064.1:0-946 GCF_047461675.1 Synechococcus sp. R70.1 | reverse complement strand
CAAGGGGACTTCAACCTGCATCAGACGGGGGACGGGCAGCGGCTGGAGGAGTTCAAAACTCTCCTTGAGTTCGACCCGCAAACTGGCCTCTACAGAAACTTCTACGGGCGGCTCCGGAGGGATGAAGACCGGCGCTTTGCCCGGGCAGCCCAGGATCTCTGGCGGCCCAGCGAGGTCTTGGGCGACTCGGTCAATATCCTCTCCGCCGATTTCTGCGACGGCAGCATCGACGACGGCTTTGTCCAGGATGGCACCCTCGATGGCGGCGGCAGCAACTACACCTCCGGCCAAGACTACGCAGGTGGACGGGCCTCGGCCCCTCGCCGCAACGACTACTACGGCTGCAGTGGGCCAAACCTAGGGGCCAACACCTCCTTCCTCAACCAGGCCCTGGTGATCCGGGGCAACAACTGGCCGGCTCCGGATCCGGACAGAGATGGTGCTGGGGTTCTGCGCTTCGACAACACGAACGGGGCCCAGAACCTGGGCGACAACCTCAACCAGCCGGGTTGGCCGGATGTGTTTGCCCGCGACACCATTCTGGCTCCCTTCAACAACGCCGATTCGGATCCCAATAACGATGACAGAACGGCGGGCGGTGGCGTGCCGGCAGTGCGGCCCTTGCGGGCACCCGATGTGGGCTATGCCAACTTTGGGGTGCGCATCTCAGCTTTGGGCAACCCGGTGCTGGATACCTCCCGTTGGGTGATGGTGGCTCCCCTCGGGCCTTGTCCGAATCCGGGCGGCGCCGGCCTGCTGGCCGAGTACTACAACGGCTGGCTGACCAACCCGCAGAACCGGTACAACCGCAACACAGGGTTTGCCACCAGCGGAGCCGTAGGCCCCCTGGCCGAAGAGGCTCAAAGGGACAACCTGCCCTACCTGCGGGCAGTGCGCTGGCCGGATCCGGTGTTCCCGGCGCAAGGAGTACCTGACGCCATTGGTC
>NZ_JANSHR010000063.1:0-947 GCF_047461675.1 Synechococcus sp. R70.1 | reverse complement strand
TCTCTGGTAGAGCAGAGCAGGCTCAGGGCTACTGAAAGCCCGCTCCGTACCGCTTTAGCGGTCGGAGTCGGGTAGTTTACTCTTTGCTACTGCGGGATTACTTGGCCGACTCAGCCCTATACTTGGTCAACCATTGCCGCTACGGAGCCATAGCCCAAGCCAACCTAGATTTGATGGGGATAGATCCCAGTTTTCATCTGCAGAAGGTTTTGCCCAATCTAGGCCAAGGGATCCATCTCCTCACTTGGGATCCCCAGCACAAAGGGTTAACCGAGCAGGATCTCGCTCACATCCAAGCAATTGGCCCTGGATCACTGCTGGCAGCTAACCCGGTATTCCTGACTTTTACCCAGCCGGATCCCTCAGAACCCAACCGGTTTTACCCCTGTAAATACATCAAGCTGGATAACTTCCTGCCTCAAGAGCTCAACCAAGCCATTCTCCAACATGCCATTACCCACCAAGACAAGTTTATCCCTTCCAAGAGCTACAGCAAGAGCAACACCGAGGCAGAGTCACTAAAATTTCGCCGCTCCCTGAGGCTGGACTTCGCTTACTTTCAGGAGCATGGATCCCTGCTGCGAGAAAAAATTGCGGCTGTTGCTCCCCAGATTTTTGCTGAGCTAGGCATTGAGAACTTTGACATTCAAATCTTTGAGATGGAGATGATTGCCAGCCATGATGGCTGCTTCTTTACCGCCCACACCGATAACTCCTACCCACAAACTGCCTTCCGCCAGGTGAGCTGCGTATATTACTTCCACAAAGAGCCAAAGCCTTATCGAGGAGGTGAGCTGCGCATCTACGATACCCAAAGGCAAAAACCTCATCCACCAATCCTGCACGGGGCATACGATGAGGTAACTCCTACAAATAACAGCATCGTCTTCTTCCCAGAGGATCCCGCTATTCAGGTGGCACTTCAGTTTTCCGATGTAACGGCTATT
>NZ_JANSHR010000062.1:0-966 GCF_047461675.1 Synechococcus sp. R70.1 | reverse complement strand
TCTTTACCGGGCCGCTGGTGTTTTACTTTATGGAATGTCTGGAATGGCTCAACGCTTACTCTGGGCTCTAGAGCCATCTCGTAAGCCTGCCAAAACCCAAGAACGCACACCAGTTACAAGTGGAGGAGTCCTCAATTCAAAATGGCTTGGCACTCGGGAGCCTCTAAAAACTCGTCCGGCGAAATGAGGTATCCTGGAGGCGCAGTCACAGGCACGAACCCCTCCAAGTTCAACTCGGTTTCGTCGTAAACCACCAGTTGGCTGAAACCGGCAACAGGATCCCCAGGATCCCCCTTCACCTCGAGAATGCGGGCTTTTCGCTGGATAATCCAAGGGTTCTCCCCTTCTAGTTCAGAAGGGGCCAGAGGGCGATCTAGGCCAAACACGAACTCTCCACTTCGACCGACGAGAATTGCCTCCAGGCTACCGGGCTTTCCTGCACCTACAAAGCAAAAAAAGTAGTAGTCAGAGTTCGGGGTAAAATACAGGCCTATCAGGGGTAGTAGAGGCGGCCAGGATTGTTCATCCGGATGAAGGCGAGCACTGAAGCAAGCTGTATAACCTGCCAGAGAGCCTGGTTCAGAAGGCTCCCCACGACAAAGTAGGATGTCTCTCTCTGATCTCTTCCAGTCCTGTTGCGCCAAGGCAGGGATCCCAGGGGATAGAGCCATCAGGGCCATCAGTACCGTTGCCGTCAATGATCTGGACATAACGCCGTACCCAAAGCTGAGGATGGTAGTATCCTAGCTCGGAATCCCTCTCTAGCTGTGTGATCGGGGTCAAGACCGATGGGCCACTCTACCCCGAAGGGCAAAGGGTTGAACTGCTACTCTATAAAGTGATTCATCAAAGTGATTCATCCTTCTCAGCCGTTGGCCTATCCTCCCTATGACTGCTGCAATTTCCTCTGTCAACCTGCCCAGCCAGTACAACCCCTTTGAGACCGAGCCCAAGTGGCAGCGCTTT
>NZ_JANSHR010000061.1:8929-16796 GCF_047461675.1 Synechococcus sp. R70.1 | reverse complement strand
AGAGCTAGGGGTAGATCCAGACGCCCTGTAGACAGCCAAGTAACTCAAGACAACAGATGGATCCCTAGGAGGCCAACAGCAACACAGGTAGCTTTTGAATAGCAGGCCGTAATCCCTTGGGAAAGCGCTCCCGCTTCAAGGGATAGCGATAGTTGAGTTGGGGAATAAGTCTCTCCCATTGATAGGGGTTCAAGCCAGCTACCACTGAACAGAACGGCTCTCTACTGAGCTCTAACCCCTCTTCCATGAGCCTGAGAGCTATGTTGCCTGCAGCTATCTCCAGAGTTTGATTGGCCAGTTGCGGATCCGGATCCCCTAGGAAGATCAGAGCATAGTCTTCTGGCTGAGGACTGCGCAGAATTGGCTCCAGCAAGCCCTCCAGTTCTTGGATAAGCTGCTCTGTCTCCATTTCCCAGTAGGGGAAAAGGCCCACGTTGATCTTACTCAAGCGGATCCTTTCTGATTTAGAGATTTCTGTTAGGCCATCTCTAACCACTAGCCAGTTCTCAGAAGGACTCAGCCAAACTCCTGTGTAATCGACACTATGGAGCTGAAAAAAGGCTCTGATTTCCTGCTCGAAGTCATGAACAGCTTTCCAACATCCTTGCCAGTGTCCGTAATCATCGATTTGGATGAATCCTTGGGAATGAACCTGATCATAGAAATGATGAAAAATATCCATCGTTGATTGATACCAGTCAGCATCTGCATGCAGCAGAGCAATCTCACCCACTTGCTCTCGATAGGCAGGCAAGGTGTCAGCAAACAGCCCTGGCACGGGGACAATGAGATCCCAAACTCCCAGTTCCTTGGCAATCACCTCTAAGTTCTCCGAAATGGGTGCCGCTAAAGCACCGGATCCAAAACCCGTATCGTTGGAAGCAACTCCTCGATAATCTCGATCCACCTCTGTTGGATCAGGCATACCTGAGAAGGTATCGAAAGCATATAGCTTGCGAGGTCGACGGCTGTAGTTCTTAATCACCCAGGCCAGCAAAGCTGAGCTTCCACCCCTGCAAACACCACATTCTACAAAGTTCCCAGGAATGTCTTCTTCACAAACCTGCTTAGCCAGTGAATAAAGGCTCCAAAGACGCTCAAAGCCCAGCAAGGTAAAAGATTTAACTTTCTCTAGCACCCAAGACAACTCAAGGTTACAGACCGGATAGTCCTTGAGGTGCTCTGGCAATGTCCAATTCACAGCAGGGTCTGGAATATGCTCAACGGGCTTGACATTGCCTCGCCAGGCCACTCCCATAATTTGCATGGTCTGGTAAATCATCGTGTTCCAGCCTTTGTCTCTCAAATAATTCAGACCTTCGGCTACATCTGGCGAGGCCAGATCATGGAACAGGATTAAGGCATCGTCGGCAGCATATCGCTCCGCTACCTGAGCATCTTGCAAGGGGGCTGGTGAGGTGTGGTCTCCATCGATAAAAATCAGAGACCAGCGGCGATTCTCTGTCTTGGCGATCTCCTCTACCTTTGCTGGGCTATAGCCAGGGTAGAGGCTGACGTTGGAGCGGACTCCAGCTGAGCGGAGAGACTGATCAACGCTTGCATAGACTTGAGGATCAGCCAGAGCAGGGTCCACCACATCAAGGGCAACTCCTCCTGCTGCCAAGTGAGCGGTTGACCAGCCTAGCCAGCAGCCAATTTCTAGGGCGTTTTTTCCTTTGAACTCAAGTGCAGTGTTGTACAAGATGTGCGCCTCGTCCCGAGTGACAAAGCCAATACCAGGTTGACGTCGATCTGCATACCAGAGATGTGGAACTTCCCTCCTCAAAAAAGGCCAGGGGTGAGACCATGGGTCAATAGCGGCTAGAAAGGGGAAGCAGTAGTCAAGGTTTACTCTTTTCTGATTTGCCGAGACGTAGTCGTATCTCTTGACTAAAGTAAGTTTCTTAGTAGGGTAGCTTAGGTATACTTCGACCCTAAAACCTTCGGTTGTAAGTGCAGTGTGAGTTTGCTTTGTTTTGCTCTCGCCTGAAAGATGTATAATGCCTAAGGGAGACTGAGGTAAGGAGGGATCCACCCAGAGCTTCCTTTGGGAATCCCATAGAAGCTCTTGGTAATTAGCTAGCCAGTTACAGCTCAGGGGCAGGAGCTCAACTCTATCTAGACCTAAGTCTTTGTAAATGGCTAAGTTTAAAGCGAATTGATCTGTAAGGATGTCAAGGCGTTTGTAAATGGCTTGACCCAGTCTTCTGCTCCATGCCAGCCAGTGAGGAGATTGCCTAGCCCCAGAAAACACACCAGCATTTAGTAACGGCTCTATCTCTAAACCGGCAAAATCAGTGTAGTGAAAGTAAAGGCTGTACTGCACAGCTATCCAAGCATGTCTTAAGGATCTGGCCCCGTGTTTAGCAAATAATTCTGGGACTATTGCAAAGCCCTTTCCTTTTGCTCCCAAAGCAAGAAGCTCAATTGCAAACCAGTCTTGCACCCAAGCATCCGCATCAATCCAAATGTAAATTTCGTAGCCTGGGAAGTATTCAGGCAGGAAGGGCCTGGAAACTAGTGCCTTAAGGTACTTGGGCTTTCTATCGCCATCTGGAAGATCATAGTTCCAACCTGGCTCAACAACGTGATCAACATACTGACCTATCCATTGCAACTGCTCCGGTGTGCAGCCTACATCGAAAAATCCGATATCTACAGATTGTCCCTGGGGCTTCTCTCGGATAGAGAGGATAGTTCCCTGAACCAATTCAAAAAAGTTGCTATCGGCACCTGTAACGATGATAGTTGAGTTCATGACTTCTATCTCTCCTCTCTAAGACCTTACTTCTTGTCGAAAAGATGAAATCTGTTTATGTAGCAAAGAGCTCCCTTTTGACCGGCTATGATCTCCCCCTGCCAGAGGAGATGAGAGGGATCCAACATCTGGTCAATCTGCTTGCGGTCTTGCTCAGAAGTAAACTCCACGTAAATCACCTTGATGTCTTTGAGCTGCTCTTGCAAGCTGGTCAACACCTCCACCTCATCTCCACCTGTAGCCACCCTGAGCACATCGATGGGCTCCAAACCCAACTCCTTGAGGGCTGCCCTGGCTTCCCGGAAAGGGAGCAGCTGCTCCACTCCCCACTTCGCTTGAGGATCCTCCGGCCAGAGGCGACAAGTTCTGCAGCTATTCTGCCCCGCCAGCCCCACCGGATGCACAAAGCAGTTGCCCAGGCCAAGAGCATTCTGCTGCAGCAGGTGCAAGGCCAAGGGATCCACCTCAAAACAATGAATGGCCGCCTCAGGGCAGAAACCCCGAAAACAAACGCTACCAAGGCCTACCCCAGCTCCGATGTCGATAACCGTCTGCACCTGACTAGACAGAAAGATACGTCCTCTCGTAAAAAACGGTGTCTGGGTAGAGCCTTACCGAAAACCTGAGTTTGCCAAAGTCAAAGCCAGTCAACACTGCTTCCATTAACTTACTTGCATTGGCCAAAGGAAGTTGGTGGTCCTCTGCCAAGACAAAAGCAAAGTTAGCCCTCACAGGCCGCCCCAGCCGCTGCAAGTCCTCAGCTGTGCACACCACCGCATCAAAGCTGGGCCAACTGCTCGGCTCCCCTCTCACCTCATGAACTCGCTCGGGCACTCCCTTCTGCTGCAGCAGACCACAGGGATCCTCAAACCCTTCTTCCACATACAGCTCCAGCCGCGGCAAGTCCAGCAAGTCTGCGGCTATCACCCCAGGACAGCCTCGGCCAACAAATACCCTCAGTCGCTCCTGCACGCGATGCAGCTCTTGCTTGAATGGGCTCGTAGATTCCTAGTCGTGTGTCTATCCAGGCAGAGCTGGCCGTGCTGACAAAGTAGCGCACATCAGAGCGGGGCGAGTAACGAAAGGGCTCCGGCAGCTCTCCCCCAAACACCCAGTCCAGCAGGTTCTGAATGCGGTGGCGGGGATGCCAGTGTTGGTCGAAAGTGTGATAAGCGCGGCGGGCAATTTGAATGGCCTCCTGGGGATGGTCTAGGTAGTAGCGGATTTTCTCCAGGAGTTGGGCTTCGGAGTTGTAGGTGTCGCAGTAGGTGCCGGGCGCCAAAAGTTCGTCCAATCCTGAGGCGAAGGAGAGCTGGTCAGTAAGCAGAAAGCCCCCTGCAGAAATCACTTCCAGGTTCCTTAAGTTCAGATCCCCATTTTGGCTGCAGTTGAAAGAGATTAACGAGCCACCAAATATTAGTTGAGGATTGTGGACTCGAGTCTTTATAAGTAGAGGTAGACCCAGTTTTTTCAAGGACATGATCAACTTAAGACGTCTGTAATGATAAGAGTTAAAATTAAGGTTACCCACAAACGCAACTCTAATTTCTTTCTTTTCTATCCAACTGGAGCTGGTGAGACAAGCGGAAATGAAAGGCAGCCAAGCTAGCCTTTGAACTCCTGCTGCTGCGAACCAGTGGAGGTGCTGTCGGTCATAGGCGGTGGCAATATAATCAAAGGCTTCAGTGGCCCAGTAAGTTAGAAGGTGGGTGATAGGGAGCACATGATGATGCGTATCTCCGGCTAGCAAGACAGTTGGGCAGCCAAATTTTTTCGTGTTGAAAGGACTAGTCAGATCAACACTCGATGTCCAGACAATCACCAAGTCAAATTCTTTGTCTTCGACTTGATCTGAATACTGGACAAATTCATAGAGGTCAAAGTCTTTGTCAGGACACTCAACTAAGCTTTTTGGAACACTAAAAAAATCGAATATCTGTCTTCTAACCTTTCCTTTCGGACATAGAGTTACTTGACGCTCTGAAAGAGTGAGAGGTGGGACATAATCAGGTGGAGTCGTCCAAACTAGTAGAACTCGAGGATTCATCAGTCTCAGAGCTTCCTAAAGATTGCCTTCTAAAGATTACCACTGCTTTCGTAGAATATGCATCTATTCAGATAACATAAGCACCCGTAGTTACCTTGAGAAATCTCCCCCTGCCAGAGGAGATGAGAGGGATTCAGCATCTGGTCAATCCGCTTGCGGTCTTGCTCAGAAGTAAACTCCACGTAAATCACCTTGATGTCCCTAAGCTGCGGCTGCAGGTTAGCCAATACCTCCACCTCATCCCCACCTGTAGCCACCCTGAGCACATCGATGGGCTCCAAACCCAACTCCTTGAGGGCTGCCCTGGCTTCCCGGAAAGGGAGCAGCTGCTCCACTCCCCACTTCGCTTGAGGATCCTCCGGCCAGAGGCGACAAGTTCTGCAGCTATTCTGCCCCGCCAGCCCCACCGGATGCACAAAGCAGTTGCCCAGGCCAAGAGCATTCTGCTGCAGCAGGTGCAAGGCCAAGGGATCCACCTCAAAACAATGAATGGCCGCCTCAGGGCAGAAACCCCGAAAACAAACGCTACCAAGGCCTACCCCAGCTCCGATGTCGATAACCGTCTGCACCTGACTAGACAGAAAGATACGTCCTCTCGTAAAAAACGGTGTCTGGGTAGAGCCTTACCGAAAACCTGAGTTTGCCAAAGTCAAAGCCAGTCAACACTGCTTCCATTAACTTACTTGCATTGGCCAAAGGAAGTTGGTGGTCCTCTGCCAAGACAAAAGCAAAGTTAGCCCTCACAGGCCGCCCCAGCCGCTGCAAGTCCTCAGCTGTGCACACCACCGCATCAAAGCTGGGCCAACTGCTCGGCTCCCCTCTCACCTCATGAACTCGCTCGGGCACTCCCTTCTGCTGCAGCAGACCACAGGGATCCTCAAACCCTTCTTCCACATACAGCTCCAGCCGCGGCAAGTCCAGCAAGTCTGCGGCTATCACCCCAGGACAGCCTCGGCCAACAAATACCCTCAGTCGCTCCTGCACGCGATGCAGCTCTTGCTTGAATGGGCTCGTAGATTCCTAGTCGTGTGTCTATCCAGGCAGAGCTGGCCGTGCTGACAAAGTAGCGCACATCAGAGCGGGGCGAGTAACGAAAGGGCTCCGGCAGCTCTCCCCCAAACACCCAGTCCAGCAGGTTCTGAATGCGGTGGCGGGGATGCCAGTGTTGGTCGAAAGTGTGATAAGCGCGGCGGGCAATTTGAATGGCCTCCTGGGGATGGTCTAGGTAGTAGCGGATTTTCTCCAGGAGTTGGGCTTCGGAGTTGTAGGTGTCGCAGTAGGTGCCGGGCGCCAAAAGTTCGTCCAATCCTGAGGCGAAGGAGAGCTGGTCAGTAAGCAGAAAGCCCCCTGCAGAAATCACTTCCAAGTTCCTTAAGTTCAGATCCCCATTTTGGCTGCAGTTAAAGGAAATCAGAGAATGGGCAAACCATTTGGCTGCCTCTTGGCGGTTGGCCGTTTTGATGAGGATGGGCAACTCCGCTCGCTTTATGGCTTGAACCAGGCGGGAGCGCCTAGGATGGCGGGATCCTTTCTGTCCAATGAAGACAACTTGATTTTCTCGAGTTTCCACCCACTCGTGGCTGACAGTGTGCAAGGAGATGAGAGGCAACCAGGCCAGGTTTTCCACACCCGCTGCAGCAAACCAGTGCAAATGCTGGCGGTTGTAGGCAGTAGCTACATAGTCTAAGCCTTCGGTGATCCAGTAGGTCAACAGATGGTTGATGGGGAATTTCCAGTGGTGGGTGTCTCCAGTCAGTAAAACAGTTGGACAGCCAAACTTTTTGGTATTAAGAGGATTGCTGGAGTCGAAGCTCGAAGTCCAAACAACAACTAGGTCAAACCCCTTGTCTGGAATCTGCTTAGATTGCTGCACAAAGTCAAACAGGTCATAATTTTCCCCTCCAGCAGTTGCCTACATGAGATCCTGCTGGTATTTAGCCCTAGCCAAGCCTTTGCCGATAGCCGCTTCACTATCAATACTTGGCTAGGAGCCAAGCAATCCACCTAAAGGCTTGCAGCTCCACCATGGCCAGAGTTTGCATAATTACCACTGTTCGGGATCCAGGCGTGTGCTTGGAGTCGTTCATTCGCTATCACCTTGCCCTTGGAATTGCCCATATTTATATCTTCTTTGACGATCCAGAGGATCCCGCTATTCAGGTGGCACTTCAGTTTTCCGATGTAACGGCTATTCCCAACGATGAAGCTTTGCAAGTCCAACAAGCATTGGGGAATGTTCTCTACCCAAAATATGGCCCTCATGTTGGCTATGAGGTCATGGCTCGTCAGATCCTTAACGTAGAAACTGCTATACAACTTGCCCTGGATCAGGGCATGGACTGGATTCTTCATATTGATGGAGATGAGCTTTTTTATCCTGGCCAGATAATGGCTTTGGATTGGTTTGATCAAGTAAGCGACGATATATTCCAGGTTACGTTTCTAAACCACGAAGCAGCTCCCGAAGCGTTTGAGATCGAAGACTACTTCCGCGAGGTCACTTTATTTAAGAGAAACCCTGCTATTTTGGATCCCGGATTCTATACCCAGTTTCAGAAGATCTCTAGTAAGAGTCAATACTTTTTGGCTTACCAGAATGGAAAGTCAGCAGCTCGGATCCATCCCACTCTCTTACCCAATAGCGTACATAGCTTTGATATTCCAGAATGTCATACCTTGGTAACATCATTCCCCTCTATTTTGCACTACTTAAACTGCGGCTTTCAAAACTACTATAAAAAGTATGCTCAACTGGGAAACTTTCCCGACTACTGGTGGCGCTCAAAGTCTAATCCTATTCGGGTTCCCTTTCACTTGGCCTCACGGGACGCTTATTGCTCAGGAGATAGAACTTGCATGGCAGCTCTTTATCAAGAGTTCATACTTTACAGCAGTCCTGAAACCAACCAGAACCTCATCGAAAAGGGTATTCTTACTCGCATCTCCTACCCATCACAGTTACTGTCCTCGCGCCAGTTCACTGGTTTAGCCTAGAGCCCTTGCCTACTCTTGAGGGAGACTGGAGCAACTGAAATAAAAAAGCTCCCCACAGGGAGCCACGG
>NZ_JANSHR010000061.1:0-8829 GCF_047461675.1 Synechococcus sp. R70.1 | reverse complement strand
ACTAGCCACTGGTGTCTGGTAGTTGGGAGCCCTCCACGGATCGTTCATGTACTTGTCATTATTTTCTCCACCGTACTCGATCCAAGTATACTCGTCAGGATAGACGCCGAAGTCGAGTCGGTAGACTTCAGAGGCACGGCCTACTTCAGTGAGAGCCGCTTGAGCTTCGGCTGTACGGGAGCGGCGCACTTGGTTTAAGAACTGCGGGATCGCCACCGCCGACAAAATGCCGACGATCACAATTACCACCAGAAGCTCAATCAGGGTGAAGCCCTTAGACGCAGAGAGGATATGCTGAGCTAGCTTGGCCCGAAACAGAGACTGACGAGACTTCGCACTCATGGTACTCGATCCTTTGACAACCTAGAGAGTTAACCGTGCAGGTTACCTGCCGCTATTAACTTACCCCGCTGGCGGGCAGTTCATAACAGTCCCCTCCCACGGAGTGCAATTGCGGATCTCTGCTAGGGGCAGCCCAAAAACCGGTGGTCTAGCTGAGCTGGCTGCAGCGGGGCAAACTAGGACTCGTGATCTCCTTCCCACCCATGAACCCTACACTGCAAGCCCAGATCCTGGAAGCTAGGCAACTGCTTCAGCAGGCTCCCAATGCCTTTGCAGAGTGGCTGGTGGCTTTCTACCGAGAGCAAGACGCAAAGGGTTGGCGGGAGTTTTTGCGGGGCTTCTGTGACCTCCCCTCATCTTCATTGGCTGATGAGTCGGCTTCTCCCTCTGAGCCAGAGGCAATCACCCTATCGGCGCTGGAGCAGGCCTTGGCTGCCAACCGGCTGAACCTTGCCTACCAGCTCTACACACCTTTGGTAGAAGCAGGAATCCTGCCGGCGGAGAAGGTGGTAGAGGTGTTGCTATCCTTGGCAGAAAGCCTGGAAAAAAGCTCCACTGAAGATTCGCAGCAACAACGTTTCCAGGTTTGCCTGAAGCTGCGCGAGCTGGCTTTTGAGCTGGATCCATCCCGGCGGGACAACACCCAGGTTCTACTGTTGCGATCCCTGCAAGCTCAAGACGAGCTGGCCGTGGGCTTTTACGGGCAGGCTTTGGCGGAGCAATTGGCCAGTTTGGGAGAAGAGCAGACCCTAGACATTACCCAGGAGCCCCTCCTGACTCAACTTCTCACTCGGCTATGGGATGACGGCTACCTGGATCTGTTCTTCGAGGTGGCCACAGCTTTACAAGCTCGTCTTTTGGAGGACCAGAAATCCGGATTTGCTGCTTTGCTAGCCCAGCTAGCCAATGCGGTGGATCCCGAGCAGGCGAAGCGCTATCAAGGTTTGTGGACAATAGAGGATCTGATCGGCGACTTCTTTCAAAAAGCAGCTCGTGCCCTCTTCCAGCACTCCACCAGCGATGGCTATTCCATTTTAGGAGAAGCTCTCATCACGGCGGCCGAGAGCTCACAGGTGCAAGAGAACTTTACTCTTCGTCTATCCCTTCTATCAGAATCGCTGGAAAAGTTGATCCATGCTGCACAGCTGGAACGGGTAAACTTTGTTATCCAGAAAATTATAGACTTAATTTTATCGAGGGAAGCCGACTTAGGATCACTAAGAATTAACGATGAAAATCTACTCGAGAGTCTAACGATTGCTAAAGCCATCCTGTTTCGAGTTTGCTTTTGTTGGAGTTATCTAACTGACGATCGCTCTCTGATTCGTCATTACCAACAAATTGGTGGTAGAATCTTTAACGACTGCCTAAGCTTAATGGCTTCTCAGCGAGACTTTCTTTGGTCGGAATATTGGCAGAAGAATCAGCGAGACTACTGCGGATCTGGCAGAACTAAGCGAAAGCTGAGGGTAGGCTTTCTGGGTAACTGCTTTCAGCGACATTCGGTTGGCTTTCTCAGTGAGGCTACTCTCAGGAACCTATCTCGCGATCTTCTGGACGTTGTCTACTACTACTACCAGGGGTGGAAAAATGAAGATATGGCCAGTCATGACAATATGTATCGAAAGTTTCGCTCTCACGAAAATCTCCATTTTCGCTTTTTTCCAGGAGAAACCAAGCCGCCTCAAGTAGCTGCTCAAGCGCGTGAGGATCGCATCGATATCATGGTTTTTATGGACTCCCTTACCAGTCACGATGCCAGCATCGTAGCAGCTTTGCGGGCCGCTCCTATCCAAATTGGCTGGCTTGGTGGAGATGCTGTCGGTTTGCCGGAATTTGACTACTTCTTTGCCGATCCCCATATCCTTCCTGAGGAGGCCCAAGCTGACTACCATGAAAGAATTATTCGCTTGCCCAGCTACTGTGCTGTTGATCATCTGGACGTCTGTGCTGCCAACGAGGTAGACTTTAAGACTAGTCTGAGAATAGAGCCGAAAAATGTTGTTTTCCTAACCGCAGCTAGTGCTTACAAACGTACTCCCAAATGTATCGACGCTCACCTGCAAATCTTAAAGGCCGTTCCCAACGGAGTTTTGATTGTCAAAGGATCAGGAGAAATTGCTACGGTTATTAGACGCTACCAGGAAAGAGCCAAAGAGCTGGGCGTTCTCGATCGCGTCCGATTTCTTGCTAAAGCCAGCAGTGTGGAAGAGCATCGTGGCCAACTAGCCTTAGTGGATCTCGTTCTGGATACCTTCCCCTACACAGGTGCAACCCACACCATGGAAGCTCTCTATATGGGTGTGCCAGTCCTTACCCTAGTGGGCAGGCATTACTATGGCCGAATGAGTTACAGCCTGCTGAAAAATGTTGGCCTCGAGGATTGCATCACCTGGTCGGTGGAGGAGTTTATTGAGCGTGGGATCCAGCTAGGCAATAATCCAGAACGCTTGGCTAAAGCTAAGCAAACTATTCGAGATTCATATCACAGATCAATAGTATGGGATCCAAAGCGGTTGGCTAAAGCCATGGAGAGAGTTTTCTTCGAGCTAGCTTATGAGCATCAACTCATTCAATCTATTCCTCCTCTAGAAGATTGCCAAGCTGAGCCCAAGCCCGCTGAGTCTATTCGTCTTCATATTGGAGGTAAGCAGCCTCATCCAGACTGGAAGATTCTAGATAGTCAGGTAGGAGACCATGTGGATTATGTTGGAAGCGCCGTTGATCTCAGTCAATTTGAAGATAACTCTATAGAAGCCATCTACGCTCCCTATATTCTGCAGCGCTTTAACTACACACGTGAACTACCTACTGCTCTCAAAGAGTGGCACCGGGTTTTGCGCTTCGGGGGCCAGTTGATGATCAGTGTCCCAGATATGCCTACTCTCTGCCGTCTTTATCTGAAGGATGAAGTTTCTTTAGAGCAGAGGTTTCGCATTATGCGTATGATGTTTGGTGACCAAGCAGATGAGCAAAACTACCATAAAGTTGGCTTCTCGTGGGAATACTTATTTGCTTTACTTGCTCAGGTAGGTTTCAGGGTTATTCGAAAGGTGGACAGATTTGGGCTGTTCAATGATTGCAGCGATATGGTCTTTCTCGGGGAACCAGTTAGCCTAAATGTAGTCGCAACTAAGTAGGGGTGCAACTTCAGCAACCGGAATACGGTGTATTGAGCTGCTTGTCGATCTAAAAGCTTACTCAGGAGTTAGATTTGCAGTTTAACCCAAAGAGCGCAGGGACTCCATTAGCTGCTTGGGTGTCATCTGCTCGTAGGGTTCGAAGGGCTGGTGAATCCAAGGGTTATCGGGCAAATAGTCCACATAGTAATCCGGTTGATAGATGGAGGCTGCTTTATACCAGAGTACACCGGTGCGGATTTCCTCGATGTAAAAGCCGTAGTGGTGCTTGAGCCAGTGGACAGAGCGCTTCAGGGTCATGCCGGAATCGACCAAGTCGTCCACCAACAACACGTGGCTGCCCAGGTTGGCGGTGGTCATGGCCAAATCCCGCGAGAAAATTAGCTGCCCTCGCTGGCGATTGCCAGGGCCGGAGTAGGAGGAAGCAGCAAGAATTGCTAGAGGGAGATCGAATAGGCGGGCCAGAGTGTCGCCAATGCGCAGCCCCCCTTTGGCGATGCAGACAATTTGGTTAAACTCCCAGCCGCTTTCGTAAATCTTGACGGCCAGCTCTTCGATTTTGCGGTGGTAGTCGGCCCAGGTGATGGAAATCTCGTGCAAGGGATCCCTCTCCAGCTCTAACTATCTATATCGCACCTAGCCAGCTTGGAGATGGCAATCTAAGACTTTAGTTCAGAGGGATCACCTTTACCCAGTGGGAATAGGCGGGATCCCGGTTTTCCATGATGGCTGTGAGCTTCTGCCGCAGTTGCTCGGTAATGGGGCGGGACGACGGCAGGACGTACTGCTCGATCTGGCGGATGGGCGTGATCTTGGCGGCGGTGCCAGTGAGGAAGGCCTCGTCAGCGATGAACAGCTCTGACTTATCGACAGGGCGTTCTTGGGTGGGGATCCCTAGGTCGCGGGCCAAGGTGAGGACGCTGTCGCGGGTGATCCCTTCTAGGATGTCCTGGTCGAAGCTGGGGGTAATCAGCACGCCGTTGCGCACGATGAAGATGTTCATGCCCGAGGCTTCGCTCACTTTGCCCTGGGAGCTGATTAAGATAGCTTCGTCGAAGCCAGACTGTACTGCCTCGGTCTTGGCCAGGGAGGAGGTAATGTAGGCACCAGTGATCTTGCCCCGCAGCGGTAGGCTGCGATCCTCCTGGCGGGCCCATGAGCTGATGCGGCAACTTACCCCTTCCGGCGAGAGGTAGTCTCCCAATTCCAACCCGTACACGAAGAAGTCTTTCTCGATGTTGTGCAGCCGCGGTGAGATGCCCAGGTCGGAGGTATACACCAAGGGGCGGATGTAGAAAGAGGTGGAAGGGCGGTTTTTCCGGATCAGCTCCACAATGACCTGCTCGATCTTCTCCGCAGGCAAATCGAAGCAGAGTAGGCGGGCACTTTGGCTTAGCCGTCGGCAGTGGCGATCCAGGCGAAACACCAGCACTTGATCCGGATTTTGCGGATCGGGGATCCCGCGCAGGCCGCCAAACGCTGCCGTCCCGTAGTGCAGAGCATGGGTGGCAATGGAGATCTTCGCCTCGGCAAAGGGAACGATCTGGCCCTGAAAGTAGGCGTAGGGCAGAAAATCGGGCATGGTCGGCACCTACTGCAGCAGGAAAAGGGGTAGGAATATTATCGCCGATTGACGCAGCAGCGGGAGTCCGCCGTTCTCTAGCCCACCTGACGGGCGCTAGAGAATCAAGGGCCGGAGGCGCTCTAAGCTAGAATGCTGTCTATCCGTCTTGCTGCTCCCCTGATGGACGACCCTCCTTTAGGCTCGGCCCCTAGCTCTAAGCTTGCGTGGGGAGAGGCGTCTCTCAGTCTCCTCTGGATTATTGCCCTTCTCCTCATCAACGCTTTCTTTGTGGCGGTGGAGTTTTCCTTGGTGTCGGCGCGGCGCTCCCGCATGGTGCAGTTGGCCGGTGAGGGGAACCGCCAGGCGGCAATGGTCCAAAAAGCCCAGGAGCAGTTGGAGTATGCCCTCTCCACCGCCCAATTGGGCATCACCCTAGCCAGCGTCCTGTTGGGCTGGATCGGGGCTACCCAAGTGGCGCCGACGCTGTTCTTGGCTCTGAGGCAACTGCCCTGGTTGCAGGGTATGGATCCCGCTCTTGTGCAAGGTGGGTCGGGGGTAGCGGTATTTTCGCTTCTCACCTATTTGCAGATCGTGTTGGGGGAGCTGCTCCCCAAGACTCTGGCCATTCTCTACTCGGAGCCAGTTGCCCTAAAGCTGGCCTGGCTCAACCGACTGGTAAGCCGCTTTTTACATCCTTTTGTGGAGCTCCTGCGGTTTTCCTCCCGCTGCGTGCTGCGCCTTTTGGGCGTCCGCGTTCCGGAGGCTACTTCTTTTTACAGCACGATGACGGTGGAGGAGCTACAGCTGCTGATTGCCTCGTCGGTGGAGTCGGGCAACATCGAGGCGGAGGAGCGGGAGCTGTTGAGCAACATCTTTGAGTTTGGCGAGACAGTGGCCAGCGAGGTGATGATCCCGCGCACCAGCATCGACGCCGTGCCCGAAACCGCCACAGTCCAGGAGGTGCTGGCGGAGGTGGCCGAATCAGGGCATTCCCGCTACCCGGTCTACGGCGAGTCTTTGGACGACATCCGGGGGCTGATTCACGTCAAGGAGCTCATTGGCGAGCTGGCCAAGGGATCCTTGGATTTGCACAGCCCCATTGCTCCCTTCATTCGGGAGGTTCACTTTGAGCCGGAAAACAAGCTGATCGCAGAGCTCTTGCCGGAGATGCAGCGGCACCATTGGCCGATGGTGGTGCTAGTGGATGAGTTTGGCGGCACGGCGGGCCTGATTACCATTCAGGACTTGGTGGAGGAGATCGTCGGCAAGCTCTCCGATGGGCCGGATCCCAAAAGGAAGGAGCCGGACATCCAGGAGCTGGACGAAAACACTCTCCTTATCCAGGCCCAGTTGGACATCGAAGAGGTCAACGAGCGCTGCCACCTTAACCTCCCCTTGCATGAGGATTACCAAACGCTGGGAGGCTTTTTGATTTACCAGATGCAGAAGATCCCGCGCGTAGGGGAAAGGTTTACCTACCAAGGCCTCGAGTTCCAGGTGGTGCGCATGGAGGGGCCGCGGGTGGATCGGGTGAAGGTTGTCCGCCATCGCCGCAACTCTCCCAGCCCCCTGCCAGCACTCCCCCCTGCCCAGACGGCGAAGCCTGGCAGTTGAGGAGCTAGGTTTTGACGACTTTGAGGGTCTGCAGCCGCACGTCTTCGGGGCCGTTGATGAAGCCGCCCGCCTCGTGCACCAGCAGCAGATACTCCACTGCCTCTTGGGTTACCTCTTCGCCAGGCACCAAAATGGGGATCCCAGGCGGGTAGGGGGAAATGATTTCGGCACAGATGCGGCCCACAGCTTCTTGAAAAGGGATCCGCTCGATGGGGGCAAAAAAGGCCTGCCGCGGCGAGAGCCGTTGGGGCGGGAGGGGGGGGCGTTTCAATTCGGCCAGGCGCCGCAGTTTCTCGGCCATTGCCAGGGAAGGCGGGGATCCCTGGGCATACTTCGACAAAGCCGCAAAGCTCTCCACCAGCCGGTCGATATCCCGCTGGGTGTTGCCGAGGCTAACAATAAAGACCACGTTGTGCAGGGTGGACATCTCCGGCTGCACGTGGAAGTGCTCGTTGACCCAGTCGTGGGCGTCGAAGCCAAAGAGGCCCAGCCCCGACACCGTCACGGTCAAGCGGGTGCGGTCCAGATCGAAAAAGCCGGGAGTGGAGCCAATGCGTTCCGGGCCAAAACAGAAGATCCCGGAAATACGGTTGAGGCGGGCGCGGGCCTGATCCGCCAAAGCCAAGGCTTGGCCCAGCAGGGCTTCTCCCTCCAGTGCCATCTGCCGCCGCGCCACGTCCAGCGACATCATCAGCACATAGCTGGGGCTAGTCGATTGCAGCAGCTGCAGGATGTTGCGGACTCGGTTGGGGTCGACTCGGGATCCCTTGAGGTGCAGCATCGACGCCTGGGTCATGCCGGAGATGACTTTATGGGTGGACTGCACCACCAGGTCAGCCCCGGCTTCCAAGGCGGAGAGGGGCAGTTCTGGGTGAAAGCCAAAGTGGGGCCCGTGGGCTTCGTCCACTAGCAGAGGCAGGTTGTGGGCATGGGCAATGGCTGCCAGCGCTTCTAAGTCGCAGCAAACCCCGTAGTAGGTGGGGCTGACCACCAACACGCCCTTGGCGTCGGGGTGCTGGGCCAGCGCTTGCTCCAGGCTAGCGGGGGTGATGCCGTGGGCAATGCCCAGCTCCAAGTCAAAATCTGGCTCAATGTAGACGGGCACGGCCCCAGAGAGGATCACGCCGGCGATGGCCGACTTGTGACAGTTGCGCGGTAGTAGGATCTTGTCCCCTGGGTCGCACACCGCCATCACCAGGGTTTCTACGCCACAGGTGGAGCCGTTGACCAAAAACCAACTGCGATCGGCGCCGTAGGCCGCTGCGGCTAGCTCCTGGGCCTCCCGGATCACGCCGTCGGGATCGTGGAGGTTGTCCACCTCTGGCAGCTCCGTCAGATCCGCCCGGAAGACGTTCTCTCCCAGAAAGGCTCGCAGATCGGCAGGGATCCCACGTCCCTGTTTGTGGCCTGGCGTGTGAAAAGGAGCCTTATCCAAGCTGCAATAGTGGCGGATGGCCTCAAATAGAGGTGCTCGCTCCTGGGCTTTGCGATCCAGCGAGCGCAAGCAACGAGAGGTTTTGGACAGATTGGACAGAACCACAGACCACTCCTCAACACACCAGGTGGGCATTTTGTGATTATCCATCCCAATGGAGGCTAAGTCCACCGCTGGCGCTTTTCCTGCTAGCCTGGGTTTTCAGGTGGCCTTTCTTCCTCTCCTGTATGTTTGAAAAACTGCCCTTCCCCCTGAGCACTCTCGTGTTGCTGGCCGGGGCTGCCGCCACGGCTTGGGGCTTTGCCCACTACAACGATCCCACCCTCAATCTCATCGGCCTGTTTGCCGGGATCCCCTTGCTGTTGGGAGGGATAACCATGAAGGTAGTGGAACTCAAGCCGGTACCTGCCCTGGCCGCCCCTTCTCTCGAGGTGATCCAAGCCCGCGCCCAGCAGGCCACGGAAGTTCAAAAGCAAGTCCGCGCCGATATCACCAAATATAGCTACGGGGCTAATGCCCACCTAGAAGATGCCCTGGAGTTTCTGGGTCTGCGCGGCCCTCTGGAAGCAGATCTGCCCAAGGTGAGAGGGTACAGAGAAGAGCTGCGAGATGGCCGGTATACCTTGGTGCTTCTGTTCGATTCCCCCAAGGTTCCCTTCCAACAATGGCAGGAAAGCTACCAGAAAAAAATGCAAGGCTTCTTTGGCCGAGATGTGGAGGTGCAACTGGGGCAG
>NZ_JANSHR010000060.1:11582-17313 GCF_047461675.1 Synechococcus sp. R70.1 | reverse complement strand
CAGCCCCGCTGCAATCAGACCCGCCGCCAGGAGATAGGGGTTAGCCGCACCATCACCACGTCAAACAGAAGATGCGCCGGCGAAGCTACGCATCGTCACTACCTCTCCTCTATACCCCCAAGGGGATTCGAACCCCTGTCGCATCCGTGAAAGGGATGTGTCCTAGGCCTCTAGACGATGGGGGCATCTCCAAACGAAGCGATCTTGATTGTAAGGAGGCAGGTTTAACTCTGTCAACTTGAATCTCTTGCTAGTCACCGTCGCCCGCCCCCCATCCTACCCCGGCCAAGATCAAGAGTCCCAGGAGAGCCAGACCCAGCAATCCGGCGATCACAAGGGGTTCATCCGGGATCACATCCATTTACACCTCATCTCCGCAGATTGATAAATTGATAATGAGGATCCCAGCGGCAGGCTACCTAGGCAGAGCCAGGCAACTCCTCTGCAGGGGGCAGTTATCCCGTGGCTTAAACTACACTATGGTAGCAACCCATCGCTTGGACTGGCATGATTCCCACTGTTATCGAGCAATCTGCACGCGGCGAGCGCGCCTTTGATATTTACTCGCGTTTGCTACGGGATCGGATTATCTTCTTGGGCACGCCGATAGATGACGACGTAGCCAACCTGATTGTGGCCCAGATGCTCTACCTGGAATCCGAAGACCCTGAGAAAGATATCTACCTCTACATCAACTCTCCTGGCGGCTCTGTCTATGCCGGTATGGCCATTTACGACACCATGCAGCACATCCAGCCAGACGTCTCCACCATCTGCATTGGCTTGGCCGCCAGCATGGGAGCCTTTTTGCTGGCAGGGGGTGCCAAGGGCAAACGCATTGCCCTTCCCCATGCCCGCATTATGATTCACCAACCTCTAGGGGGAGCCCAGGGTCCAGCGACCGACATTGAGATCCAGGCCAGGGAGCTCCTCTTTATCAAAAACAGCCTCAACAGCCTGCTTGCCTACCACACGGGCCAGCCGCTGGAGCGTATCGAGCGCGACACAGACCGCGACAACTTTATGACCCCAGAACAGGCCAAAGAATACGGCATCATCGACCAGGTAATCACCAAGAAGCCCCAGCCTTCCCTGACGACCGTTTCCTAGTCCTCCTGGCTGCCAGGGAGTCTCTTTCCCAGCTCCCTGCCAAGGGGGCTGGTGTCGTTAGTGGGGGATTCTCCCAGGAAGATGTGAAGAAAGTCAAAGAAATCTATCCCGTTGCCAGCGGAAGGCCTGGCTTGCTTTAAGTAAGCTAATCAAACTCATAAAGAAAGTCATGATCTGGCTTTCATCGCGGATGGTAGCTTAGGATTAAACCCAAGAAGGTGGAGCTGCATTATTGAGATCGCAGGGGCAACAAGAGCTGGAAATAGTCCATAGAGGCTTTCTGGACTTGGTGCGTTAAAGCTAGCGATGAAAGGAGTCAGGGAAGAGGGCTTACAGGTTGAGGGGAAAGAGGTAGGCTGCAAGGTCGAGCCTACCGATTGTGAGGCAGCTCCAAGGCCAGAAAGGGCAGGCAGTTGAGGCTCCTTACCTCTGCTTCCTCGCCTGTTGCCTAAAGCTGGAGATGCTAGTTCTCAACTTTGCAGAGTTTGTCATTCGTGTAGAGGAGGATTGACGTGGCCTATTCAGCAACGAAAACCAAGAGCGGCTATCAAGCGGGGGTGAAAGACTACAGACTGACCTATTACACCCCTGATTACACGCCCAAAGATACCGACATCCTAGCCTGTTTTCGGGTTACGCCTCAGCCAGGCGTTCCTCCAGAAGAAGCAGGGGCAGCAGTAGCAGCTGAGTCCTCGACGGGCACCTGGACAACCGTTTGGACCGATCTGCTCACTGACTTGGATCGCTACAAGGGCCGCTGCTACGACATCGAGCCGGTTCCTGGCGAAGAGAACCAGTACTTCTGCTTCGTCGCCTACCCGCTGGATCTCTTCGAGGAAGGCTCAGTAACCAACATGCTCACCTCGATTGTGGGCAACGTCTTCGGCTTTAAGGCCATAAAGGCGCTGCGGCTGGAAGACTTGCGCATTCCCGTAGCTTACCTGAAGACCTTCCAGGGCCCTCCCCACGGCATTCAGGTAGAGCGGGATAAGCTGAACAAGTATGGCCGTCCGCTGCTGGGCTGCACCATCAAGCCCAAGCTGGGTCTTTCCGCCAAAAACTACGGGCGAGCTGTGTACGAGGCACTGCGGGGTGGGCTGGACTTTACCAAAGACGACGAGAACGTCAACTCGCAGCCTTTCATGCGCTGGCGGGATCGCTACTTGTTTGTCATGGAAGCGGTCCACAAAGCTCAAGCCGAAACCGGCGAGATCAAGGGCCACTACCTGAACGTGACCGCGCCCACCTGTGAGGAAATGTTCAAGCGGGCGGAGTTTGCCAAGGAGATTGGCGCTCCCATCATCATGCACGACTACCTCACTGCGGGCTTTACGGCCAACACCAGCCTGGCCAAGTGGTGCCGCGATAATGGCATCCTGCTGCACATCCACCGCGCCATGCACGCAGTGATCGACCGGCAGAAAAACCACGGCATCCACTTCCGGGTGCTGGCCAAGTGCCTGCGCATGTCTGGCGGCGACCACCTGCACGCCGGTACGGTGGTGGGCAAGTTGGAAGGCGACCGCGCCATCACCATGGGCGTTGTGGATCTCATGCGGGAAAACTACGTCGAGGCGGATCGCTCCCGCGGCATTTTCTTCACCCAAGATTGGGCTTCTATGCCTGGGGTCATGCCGGTGGCTTCTGGAGGGATCCACGTTTGGCACATGCCGGCGCTGGTGGAGATCTTCGGGGACGACGCGGTGCTGCAGTTTGGCGGCGGCACGCTCGGCCACCCGTGGGGGAATGCTCCCGGTGCAACGGCTAACCGCGTGGCCCTGGAAGCCTGCATCCAAGCCCGCAATGAAGGTCGAGACCTGATCCGAGAGGGCAGCGACATCATCCGCGAAGCAGCCAAGTGGTCGCCAGAGCTGGCGGCTGCCTGCGAGCTGTGGAAAGAGGTCAAGTTCGAGTTCAAGCCCGTCGATACGCTCTAAAACTCTCTGGGGGCAAGGGATCTCTGGACTCTCTTGCCCCCCTGGCCCAACCCCTGGATCGGTCATGGATCTAAAGCAGATCGCCAAGGACACGGCCAAAACTTTAATCAGCTACCTGACCTATCAGGCGATGCGCACGGTGCTGGCCCAACTGAGCGAGACGGATCCTCCCAGGGCCCTCTGGCTGCAGCAGTTTTCTGCTCGGCAAAGCTTCCAGGATGGGGAAGCCTATCTTCGGGCTTTGCTGGCAGAGCGGGCCGACTTGGCCTACCGCATCATGACCGTTCGAGAGTACCTGGCAGCGGAGGTGGTCGACTACTTGCCGGAAATGGCCAAAACCGGTATTCAACAGGCCAACATGGAACACCGCCGCAGCCACCTGGAACGGCTGACTTCAGCAACCGGATCCCTGCCGGTCACCCACCCAGAGGCAGGATCCCCTCTCCAAAACCCTACACCTGAAACGGAGTAAGTTATGCAAACCCTACCGAAAGAGCGCCGCTACGAAACCTTTTCCTATCTGCCACCCCTAACGGATCTGCAGATCCTCAAGCAGGTGCAGTACATCCTAGATCAGGGCTACATCCCTGCCATCGAATTCAACGAATCTTCCGAGCCAACCGACCACTACTGGACTTTGTGGAAGCTGCCGCTGTTTAGCGCTACTTCTCCACAGGAGGTGCTGACTGAGGTGCAGGCCTGCCGCAGCGCTTACCCCCATTGCTTCATCCGCGTGGTGGGCTTCGACAACATTAAGCAGTGTCAGGTGCTGAGCTTCTTGGTTTACAAGCCAAGCGGCTTGCGCTAGAAGCTGTTCTGCTGTTTTTACACCCCTAGGGGAGAGAGCTTCCGGAGGGCTCCTCCCTTTTTCCTTGGGCTCTCTCTACGCTCCAATCCCCAGGAGGGCTCCCAGCCCCACCGCCAAAAGAGCGGCAAGGGTTGTCTGAATGCCGTTCACCACCTCATTGGTCATCCAGGCCAGGCGGGGCTGCAACACTACCCCCATCCAGCTTTCTGCTAGAGTGGCCAGGATGCCGGCCAGCCAGCAGGCGCTCAGCCACCGGGGATCCCCTCCCACCCATTCTCCGCCAATCCCCCAGGCCAAGGCGGACATTCCCCCTGCTGCTGCCACCCCCGCCAGGGATCCCTCTAGGCTGACAGCTCCCTCGGTGCCGGCAGGCACCGGCTGAAAAGTGGTGATCAAAAAGGTCTGCCGTCCATAGGCTTTGCCTACTTCGCTGCTGACGGTATCGGCCAATTTCGCTGCAAAGCTGGCACTATACCCCAACCACCACAGGGAGTGCGGAAAGAAAGCGTATCCCACTGCGCATACCGCCCCGGTCAAAGCAGAGCCCCAGACATTTTCTGGGCCCCGCGCCCCTCCTCGCTTCTCGGCAATTCCCTGCGCCTGCTTCCGGTGGATCCCCAAGCGGGTGACGGCTGTGCCGACTAAAAAATAGGCGGCTACTACCAGGTAGCCCCGCCACCCCAGGCCCCCCCACACCAACAAACCCAGCAGCCCTGCGTGGAGCACCCCAGCCCGGGTCAGCGCCTTTTGGGGACTCTGCAGGGCTAGCCCCACGAGAAGTAAATTGAGCCAAAGCGCCACTCCCCACTGACTTAGAAGCCATCCCTGGCCCATCAGTGCCCTCCGTCAGCGGCAAAGGTGGCTAGCTTTGGCTGTGGCAACGGAGAGGGAGGGATTCGAACCCTCGACGGAGCCTTTTGGGCCCCGTAACTTCTTAGCAGGAAGCCGCTTTCGACCACTCAGCCACCTCTCCAAGCTGGCAGAGCCAGCGGCAAGCTGGGCGCCAACTTCTAGCTCACCTATTGTAGAAGATGGGATCCCAGCCGGCAACTGTTCTCGGCGGGGATCCCTGGCTGCCCTTAGCTCACCACCTGCACGTAGATATCGAAGCTGCCGCTGTTGTCGCTGTAACTGCCCTTGGCGTCGTTGACATTAAAGGCAATATCCAGGTTGGGATCCAGATCCACCTCTTGCGGCTGCTCGGGCGAGGATTCCCAGACCTGTCGGGCCACCAACTGGACGTTGGGCTGGAACAGCACCAGGCCGTAGCGGCAAAGGCCAGGGTAGCGCCAGTCGGGAGGCGTGGGGATCCCTTTGCCGAGAGGGGAGCGAATGCTAGTGGAGAAAGAGAAGCCATAGCGCCAGGCTACATTTCTTACGAAAAAGCGAATGCGGCTGGCCCGCAGCGGCTGCCCTTGCCAGTACAGGACATTGCCGGCCTCGTGGTTAACCCGCAGGCCACAGAAGGCAATCCAGCCCTGCAAATTTTCCTCTTGGGGCTGACTGCCCTCGATCACCACGGCTTGGCTCCAGTCCAAGTCGCTGCCATCACAGGTAATCTCTGGAGGGACTTGCGTCAAATCCACTTGCAGAAGCTCTAACGTAGCGGGCGTAACCAATTGGGTAGACATTGCTCTCTCCTTGTTTCCTTGCAAGGCAAGATTGTGATTGTGAAGCCTTAAGAAGTTTTAAGGCAAGCTGATAAAAAACAGCTCCAGATTCTCGTAAGGCTCTCTATTGGAAGTTCTCTCTCTTGCTAGCTCTAGCAAATCCAGGTTACCCAAATTGCCCAAAGAGCGGGTTCGACTTTTTCAAATTTTTACCAAAAGTGCTGAAAGACCAGGTTCAGATGCCTTTTCATTAATGTAAATCGACA
>NZ_JANSHR010000060.1:0-11482 GCF_047461675.1 Synechococcus sp. R70.1 | reverse complement strand
ACCAAAAGTGCTGAAAGACCAGGTTCAGATGCCTTTTCATTAATGTAAATCGACATGTAAATCGACAACGTGAATGGCGGAATGTACTGGGAGGCTATACACCCTCAAGGCTAAACTAGCTCTGCTTGATGAGTAACGACTATTTCAGAAGAAAAAGATTTCTTTCAATATTTCTAACTCCGTTGCTAGCAAAAACTCGAACTCGAGGGGGGCGAGTTTTCCCAATTGGTGTCCTAGAACACTCGGACTCTGCTGTCCGAGAAGCCTTTTGCCGAGGCTGGTCAGAACCTGGAGCACTTTAGCCGGAGCTTCTGATAGGATCGCCATCACAGGTCTCAACAGGTCTTAGGGTGCACGGCGCCCACGGCATGCACAACCACTTGACTTCCTCCGCTGTCACCGATCTCGAGATCATCTCTTTGTCAAGTCCCCAGCAGGCCATGTCCCTGGCGGGCGTGCAGGAGTCTAACTTGAAGTGGATTAGCCGCTGCAGCGGCGCCTCGGTTACCCTGCGAGGGCAGGATCTCTATCTGAGGGGAACACCTCAACAGCGGCAGCAGGTGCGGCAGTGGCTAGAATTGCTCAAACCCCTTTGGCAAGCCGGGCACCCTGTAACAGCAGTCGATGCTGAACAAGCCTTCCGTGCTCTCTCCAACCAAGAAGCTGAGGCCTATCGCCAAGTGCAGGCAGGGGTTTTGGCTCGCACCCGCAAGGGAGAGCTCATTCGGCCCAAAACGCCTCGCCAGCAGGAGTACGTACAAGCCATTCGCACCCACGATCTCTGCTTCGGCATTGGGCCAGCAGGCACGGGGAAAACCTATCTAGCAGCCGTTGTCGCCATCACAGCCCTGCAAAACCGCGAGTACGAGCGTTTGATCCTGACGCGACCAGCAGTAGAGGCGGGGGAGAAGTTGGGCTTTTTGCCAGGGGATCTGGTGGAAAAGGTGGATCCCTATCTGCGGCCTCTCTACGATGCCCTGTTTGAGTTTATCGACCCGGCCAAGCTGCCTCAGCTAATGGCCCAGGGAGTCATCGAGGTGGTGCCGCTGGCCTACATGCGGGGGCGTACCCTCAGCAACGCTTTCATTATCTTGGACGAGGCCCAAAACACCACCCCTGAGCAGATGAAGATGGCCCTCACTCGGCTGGGCTTCCGCTCCCGCATGGTGGTTACCGGGGATCTCACCCAAACGGATCTGGGCAAGCATCGCCTGTCGGGCCTGGCGGCTGCAGAGCGCATCCTAGCGGGGGTGGAGGGGGTGGCCTTTTGCTACTTTGACCAGCGAGATGTGGTGCGCCACCCTCTAGTCCAGCGGATTGTCGAGGCCTACGCGCGCTACGAAAACCAGCAATGAGGCCGAAGGCGATCTTTTTCGATGCCGTCGGCACCCTGTTCCGGGTGCGGGGCAGCGTGGGCCAAGTCTACAGTCAGCTAGCGGCAGAATACGGGGTAGCCGTGGAGCCACGGGCGTTGGATCGCGCCTTTGCCCAAGCTTTTGCCAGTGCTCCGCCACCCGCCTGCGTGGGCTTGACGGGATCCCTTTTAGAGGAGTGGGAGCGGGCCTGGTGGCATCAAGTGGTGCGCCAGGCCTTTGCCCAGGTGGAGGGATCCCTTACTGCCTTTGGGGAGGAGCGCTTTGCAGCGTTTTTTGCCCACCTGTTCGAGCATTTTGCCGCAGGGGACCCTTGGGAGCTCTATCCCGAGACGCTGCCAGTTTTGCAAGCCCTGCAACAGGAAGGGATCCAGCTAGGGGTAATCTCCAATTTCGACAGCCGTCTAGTGCGAGTGCTGCAGGCGCTGCAACTGGACGGCTATTTTTCTAGCCTTACTCTCTCTACCCAGGTGGGCTATGCCAAGCCCGATCCCCGCATCTTCCAGGCTGCCCTAGCGGCCCAGGGGATCCCGCCTGCCGCTGCCTGGCACATTGGCGACAGCCGCCGCGAAGACTACGAGGGGGCCAAGGCAGCAGGCCTGAGAGCCCTCTGGCTGGATCGAGAGGGGAAAGACAGCTCCTGCCAAGAGCGAATCGAAAACCTGTGGGGCTCCCTCTTGCTGCTCAGGGGGCCAGAGCGGAATTGAGCAGTAGCGGGGCAAAGACCCCATCGGGCTTGAGCAAGTAGCGCCGCAGGTTCATCTGCCGCTCCAGAAGGCAAGCATGGCCGCTTAAAGGCGAGATCTCCACCTGGGCCTGGGGCAGTCGCTCCGCCAGACGCCGCACCTCCTGTACCGAGGGCAGGAGACGATCCCGCCCCCCCGCCACCAGCAAGGTTGGCAGCCTCATCGACTCGAGGGGCAAATCTTCCACAGCAAAGGATCCCAGCAAGGCTAGACGATGGGCAACCACTTCCGGAGAAACGCTGTGCACGGCCTGGCGCAGCCGCTCCCGATCCGGCGGCTCCATTTGGCCCAGCTCCGCCAAAAACCCTAACCCTCGCTCCGCCAGTTGGTGGTAAAGTCCCGGCGGCAAAAAGGGCAGGAGAACCTGACCTGCCCACCACCAGGGCCGGCGCCGCAGCGAGGAGGCCGGATTGACCAGAATCAGGCCACGACAGCGCTCCGGCTGCTGGGCAGCTACAGCCAGGGCTAGGCAAGCTCCGAAGGACTCGCCACACAGGTAGGCTCCCTCCTCCAGTTGGGATCCCACCCAATCGGCCAAGCTCTCCCAGCTATGCCCCGCTTCGGGATGGTTTAAGCTCAGAGGGCGGACGCGGAACTCGGCTTGCAGAGCCTGCGCCTGCCGGTAAAACAGTTTGCCCGTGCCATCTATACCCGGCAAATAGAGCAGCAGGGGCCGCTTCTGGCGGCTTGGACTAGAGGCGGTGGGCTTGCTTTTCAATCTTTCCATCTCCTTGTCAACCCCAAGCGCACCTGTTCGCGGGCGGCTGCCGTTAACTCCCGAATGAGCTGCAGCCGCTCCTGGCGGCAGGTATAGCGCCTTGCTCCCCTCACCCAAAGAGGGGATCCCACTCGAACCACCACCTGACGGTAGATCACCACCGGATGCCCCCCCGGCTGCTGAAAGCTGGGCTCTGTGGGGTCAAACCAGCGGAAGAAAGCCATGGGGATGTCGATTGCCCGCCACTCCTCTTGGGCCCACACTGCCACCGGTAGGATTGGCAGGGGATCCACGCCAGCAGCCAAGGCCAGATGGGCAAAGCCCGGCTGGAACCGCCCCACCTCCTGCGGTAAGGTCTTGCGGGTCATCTGCTCCGCCCCTTCCGGGAAAATTCCCACCTCCCCGCCCGCTGCCAGGGTGGCCTGCGCCTGGCGAAAAAAGGCAAGCTGTGAACCCGATCCCTGCTGGAGGGGGATACAACCCAGAGCCAAGGCAACCTCCCGCAAGAGGGGCACTTGAGAGAGGTAGTAGTGGCAAGCAAAGCGAATTGGCCGATCCAGCCCCGCAATCAGCACCGGCGCATCCAAAAAGCTGCGATGGTTGCTCACCACCAGCAGGGGGCCCTGGGGAACCCGCTCCTTGCCCTCCACCCACACCTCCGTCTGGAAAAGGCCAAGCAAGAGCTGCGCCAGCGCCCTCGCGTCGGGGAACCCGCTTCGCTGCAGGAGCTGATCCAGCACCACCCAGGATCCCATCGCCACCCTGCTCAGTAATCCACTCCGCGCCGCAGATCGGCTCCCTGCTCGGCGTAGTGCTTGTGGCTCACCATTTCCGAATGGACAGAGGCAAGCTCAAAGTAGGGCAGAGGCGCATGGCAGCGCCCTGTGATGATGATCTCCGTGTCCCGCGGCTTGCGCAGCAAAGCCTCGACAATGGGCTCCACGTCCAATAGCTCCAGATCTACCGTCGGGTTGAGTTCGTCCAGGATGATGGTCTTGTAAAGCCCCGAGGCGATGGCTGCCCTAGCCAGCTCCCAGCCCCGCTCTGCCTCCACATAGTCGATTTCCTGCTGCTTGCCCCGCCAGACAATGGCGTCGCGACCGCAGCGCTGGTGATCCACCAGATCGGGATAGCTCTCCCGCAAAGCGCGAATGGCCGCATCCTCTGTGTAGCCTGTTCCCCCCTTGAGCCACTGCATGATCAGGACGCGGTGGGAGAGATCCTTGCTGATGCCGCGCCCAATGGCCTGCAGAGCCCGGCCCAGAGCGCTGGTGGACTTGCCCTTGCCGTTGCCGGTGTAGATCTCGATGCCGCTGAGGGGGGGCTGTCCGTTCTGGGGATCCGCCGCCCGCCGCACGCTGCGCATTTCCGAGTGCAGATCTGCTAGGTCGATAATTTCCTTGGGGGCGCCCCGCCCGGTGATGATGACCTCCATCTCCTCTGGCTTTTGCTTGAGGGTGCTGACGACCTCATCCACAGGCAGCAGGCCCAGGTCCAGCACCGGGTTTAGCTCGTCCAGCACCACCACCGAGTAGAAGCCCGATGCCAGCGCCCCCTTGGCTACATCCCAGCCGCGGCGAGCCTCTTGGCGGTCAAACTTGGTAATCTCGTCGGGGCCGAAGAACTCTCCTCGCCCCGTGCGCAGTTGATCGATAAGGTGGGGGAAGCCCCGCTGCAGAGCGGCAATCGCGGCGTCCTCTGCATAGGTGCGGCCCGGTCCCTTGAGAAACCGCACCAGCAACACCCGGCTAGGGGCCGAGTTTTCAATCCCCAGCCCAATTGAACGCAGCACAACCCCCAGAGCCGCCTGTGACTTGCCCTTGCCCTCGCCGTCGTAGACGTGGATCTGACCTCGCCGGCGATCAAATTGTTGCGCCGTTACAATGCCGATTTCTGCCCTGCCGCTCCGCATCCTGCTGTTGCCCAAAGCGCTTTTTGCTAACCCCCATCTTAGAGTCTAGCTAAAGGAGCCGGGGAAGCCCAGAAGAGGCTGGAACTGACGAACACCGGGATAAGATGAGCAATGGTTGTCCAGTCCAGTGCTTGTCTAGCGAGGGATCCCGCTTGTACCCGAGTGCGTTTTCTTCTCGCCCCTTGCCCCCTGCGGTCGAGAGCCCCATTGAGCTGGTGGGACGGACGCCGCTCATTCGCCTGCGGCGGGTTACTGCTGATTTGCCGCCAGCGGTGCGAGTTTACGGCAAAGCAGAGTGGTACAACCCCGGCGGCTCGGTCAAGGATCGCCCGGCCCTGAACATGATTCGCGCTGGCGAGCGCGAGGGCAAGCTTACGCCTGGCAAGATTATCCTGGATGCCACCAGCGGCAACACGGGCATTGCCTATGCCTGGATAGGGGCAGCTTTGGGGTACAAGGTGAAGCTGGCCCTGCCGGCCAACGCTAGCCCAGAGCGCAAGAAGATCCTCGCTGCCTACGGGGTGGACTTGGTGCTCACGGATCCAGCCCTCGGCTCCGATGGGGCCATCGAGAAAGCCCGCGCTCTCTACGCCGAAAACCCCGATCTCTACTTCTATCCCGACCAGTACAGCAATCCCGCCAACTGGCAGGCCCACTACGAGACCACAGGGGTGGAAATCTGGGAGCAAACCCAGGGACAGATCACCCACTTCGTAACCGGGCTAGGCACCAGCGGCACCTGCATGGGGGTGGGGCGACGCCTGCGGGAGTACCGCTCTGATATCCAGATCATCGCCATGCAGCCGGACTCCCCCTTCCACGGCCTCGAAGGCCTCAAGCACATGGCCACGGCCCTCAAGCCAGCAATCTACGATCCCAGCTTGCCGGACCGGCACCTCGAGGTCTCCACCGAAGCCGCCCAGAAGATGGTGAAGCGCCTAGCTTTGGAGGAAGGGCTACTGGTGGGCATCTCTTCTGGTGCCAATGTGGTGGCTGCCCTTGAGGTGGCTCGCCAACTTTCCAGGGGGGTGGTGGTCACCATTTTCTGCGACGGGGCCGACAAGTACCTCTCGGAGCGGTTTTGGACCGAGGACTAGGGTTGCCGGCCCCCTAACACCCCGGCCTTTTTGCTGCTAGGATAGAAGAAGTCCAGCTAGCGCGGATGTGGCGGAATTGGTATACGCGCACGTTTGAGGGGCGTGTGGCTTTGCCATGCGAGTTCGAGTCTCGCCATCCGCAGTGGGCTTTCACGCTTGACACTTCTCCTAGAGGGAGCTCTTTGCGCTACTCCCGGACAGCACCCTGAAAGCGTGGGCCTTGGGTGCGGGCACAGCGCAGGTCAGCTCCAACCAGGTTGGCATGACGCAGATCGGCCCCGCGCAAGTTCGCGCCGTAGAGAGATTAGCCCCCCGCAGGTCAGCACCGCGCAAATCCGCCCCCTCCAGGTAGCTACCGCTAAGATTGGCGCCGCGCAAGTTGGCTTGCGGCAAATTGGCTCCCACCAGGTAGGCACCGCTGAGATCGGCGCCGGTCAGGATAGCGCGCTCCAAGTTGGCCTCGATGAGGTCGGCACCCTGGAAGTTGGCTTCTGCCAGATCCAGGTTGCTTCCCAGACGGCAGTTGGGGCAGGCTTTGGAAGCCAGTAGGTAGCGCAGGAAGCAAGCGTTGGGGGTGGCAGCGGCAGTGGAGGCAACCGTTGCCGTGGTCAGCAGCGCCAGAATAGCGGAAGCTTGGAGAGGGAAATTCGTGGTAGCCAAGTTAACGACAGCAACCCAGCGGAGCGAGGTTGTCCTGCATTGCTCCCAGGATAGGGACATCTGGACCTCCTGGAGCAACAGTGGGGCCCACTGCTTTTGCTGGAACTAGCTTTCGGGATCCGCCAGCATTGATTAGGAAAAAGCGTCTAGTCCTGGGCTGGCCCTATGCAGATTCGACTGGAAAACATCTGTAAGCGCTATGGCCGCCGCGAGGTGGTCAAGGATGTCAGCTTGAGCATTGAGCAAGGGGAAATCGTCGGGTTGCTGGGGCCCAACGGAGCGGGGAAAACCACCACCTTCTACATCATGACTGGCCTGATCCAGCCCAACCGCGGCCATGTCTGGCTAGATGACCAAGATATTACCCATCTGCCCATGCATCGCCGCGCCCAATTGGGGATCGGCTATCTGGCCCAGGAGCCGAGCATCTTTCGCCGCCTTAGCATTCAAGACAACCTGCTGCTAGTTATGGAGCAGACGGGGGTGCCTCGCCGCCTCTGGCAGCAGCGCCTCAACCACCTGCTCGAGGAGTTCCGCATTGCCCATGTGGCCCACAGTTTGGGTTTGCAGGTGTCGGGGGGAGAACGGCGCCGCGCCGAGATTGCCCGCGCCCTGGCTGCTGGGATCCACGGACCGAAATTTTTGCTGCTGGACGAGCCCTTTGCGGGGGTGGATCCCATTGCGGTGGCCGACATCCAGGAGGTGGTGGCCAAGCTCAAGCAGCGGGGCCTCGGCGTCTTGATTACCGACCACAACGTGCGGGAGACGCTGGAGATCACCGACCGGGCCTACATTCTCAACGAGGGAGCCATTCTGGCCAAGGGCACGGCAGCAGAGCTGGCGGCGGATCCCCTGGTGCGCAAGTATTACCTGGGGGAGAAGTTTCGTCTTTGATGCTGCTTCATCTTAGCGCCAGGAGTACAAAGCGCGCAGGCGTTGGCTTTTCTTGTGTTGGTGGGCTTGCATCCGGGCCAGCAGCTCATCCAGAAGGGCAACTGCCTCCAGGAGATAGGGGCCTTTGTTGAGCATGACGCACTCGGCGCGGGCAGACATCACCGCATCGGAAAGCTCAGGCCGCGAGGGCAGGCCCTCTTTGGTGAGCTGATCCAGCACCTGCGTAGCCCAGACCACCGGCACATGGGCCGCCTCGCAGATCCACAGCAGTTCCTCCTGGATCTCCCCCAAGCGCAGCCAACCTATCTCTACGGCCAGATCCCCCCGGGCAATCATCACCCCCAGCGGTCGACAGCCGTCGGCGGCCGCGATCAAGGCGGGTAGGTTTTTCACCGCCCGCTGCGTTTCAATCTTGAGGAGCAAGCCCAGTTCAGGACGGGCCTGGCGCCGCTCCAGCTCAGAAAACAGCAACTGCAAATCTGCCGGCTGCTGGACAAAGGAATAGCCCACCAGGTCGGCATGCTGCACCACAAAGTCCAAGTCTTGGCGATCTTTCTCGGTCAGAGGCTGGATCGGGAGCTGGCTGTCGGGAAAGTTGAGGCCCTTTCCCTCCCGCAACTTCTTGCCCTGCGGGGCGACTTTGTCCACCTCCAGCACCACCCCTACCGGCTCGATCCCCACGACACGGGCGCCGATTTTGCCGTCGTCGATCCAGACAGTTGCCCCCACCTGCAGGTGCGCCAAGATCTCTGGCGGGGTGCAAGCCACCTGGCAAGAGGGGTCAGAGGTGACCGGCGGCATGGCTGCCGTGAGCAGGATGCGATCCCCGCGGTACACCTTGGCTTTGCCGGGGGGCATGGCCACCGGGCCCGTGCGGATCTTGGGGCCGGCCAGGTCGAACAAAATCTTGCAGCGCCGTTGAGTCTGGGCTTCGGCCTGGCGCAAGTGGGCCACCATTTTCTCCCACACCAGGGGATCGTCGTGGGCGCAGTTGATCCGGGCCACGTTCATCCCCCGTTGCAGCAGTTGCAGCAGCAGCTCGGGCTGCTCGGCAGCTTCGCTGGGCAGGGTCACCATGATGCGGGCGCGGCGGTGGGGAGAAGGAGGGCCAAACAGCGCCTCAGCATGCTGCTCCAGCGCCATGTCCCCAGCGTAAAACTCCTCATGGCTGGGCCCCTTGTGGCTTAGGCCCTGCGTGGCTGCCAAAGTGGCGATCACCGCATCCAGGGTCTCTAAGACCCGCGATTCACACCGTCCCAGCGAGGACAGCCCCACCGCAGCCAGCTCCAATTGCAGGTTGCGCAGATCGTGTTGGCGTAGCGCCAGGTAGCGCGCCAGGTTGCAGAGGGCTGCAGGAGGGTTCGCAAGGCAGCCCCAGGCGGCCAGGTAGTTCTGGGATCCCTCGACAACCTGCTGTCGTAGCTCCAGGAGCCGCTCCAGCAAACCCTTGAGATGGAAAGAAGCCATGCTGGAACCCAGCCCAGTCCTCTGCCCGCCTAGGTCGATCGTAGGCGGATTGGATTGAGAAAGGGAGGGAATTAACCTTTTGTTCCCCAAGGTTCCGGTCTAAAGTCGTTAACAGCCTTCACCTCTTGGGCGAAGGGCTTGCTGTCCCAACTACCCTTAGGTTGCGTGAAACTCTCCTCTCCTTCCACTCCTTGTTCGGTCAAGCAGTCTTGCCGCAGGCTCTCCCTCGTCTGTGCAGTAGGCCTAATGGATCGCTACATCCTCTCCGAGATGCTCCTGCCGTTTCTCGGTGGGGTGGGGGCGTTTACCACCCTGGTGATGGCCGTGAGCTCTCTGTTTGAGCTGGTGCGCCTGGTGGTGGAGGCGGGGCTATCGATTTCAGTGGCCCTGCAGGTGTTCCTGCTGCGGGCACCGGGGATCATCGTCTTGACGTTTCCCATGGCAATGTTGTTGGCGACGTTGCTGGCCTATGGGCGCCTGTCTGCCGATAGCGAGATCACGGCTCTGCGCGCCTGCGGCGTGAGCCTCTACCGCCTGGTGGTGCCGGCTGTCCTGCTCAGCTTGTTGGTAACGGCGCTAACGTTTCTGTTCAACGAGCTGGTGGTGCCGGTGAGCAATCGCCAGGCAGCCTTGACTTTAAACCGCGCTTTGAACCGGTATCCTGACTTTCGCCGCGAGAACATCCTCTACCAAGAATTTGGCGAGATCCTCACGCCGGAGCCCGATGGCAGCTTTTCCCGACGGCAAGGGCTAACCCGTCAGTTTTACGCCCGCAGCTTCGATGGCCAAGAGATGCGCGGCGTGATCGTCCTGGATGTCTCCAACGAGGCTCTCAGTCAAATTCTGCTGGCGCAGCGGGGGCGCTGGGATCCCCGGGAGAACCTCTGGGTGTTTGAGGAGGGCACCACCTACATCGTTTCGCCCGACGGCACCTACAGCAACATCGCCACTTTTTCCCGCCAGGAGCTGCGTCTGTCGCGGGCGCCGCTGGATTTGGCCCAGGAGGTTCGCAGCCCCGAGGAGATGAACATTCCAGAGCTGCGCCGCTACATTGAGGTTCTTGCCAGCTCAGGGGATCTGCAGCGGGTACGCCGCCTCCAGGTCAACCTTAGCCAGAAGTACGCCATCCCCTTTGCCTGTCTGGCCTTCACCCTGATCGGGGCCCCGCTGGGCCTACGACCCCAGCGCACCAGTTCTTCTTTGGGCTTGGGCCTCAGCGTGCTGATTATCTTTGCCTACTATGTGCTCCTGTTTGTCAGCCAGGCGCTGGGGCAGATTGGGACGCTGGGGCCAGAGGTGGCAGCCTGGCTGCCCAACTTCGTCTGCCTAGGTATAGGCGGGGCCTTGCTGTACCGCGCCAACCGCTAGGCTGGCTAGCGCAGCGGGATGAACTCGGTGCGGCCAATGATCTGTTGGCCTTGATCCGAGAGGGCGTAGTTAATGAAGTCAGCCACCACAGGACTGGTTTTTCGCGGCACCACCAAGAACACGTTGCGGGCCAGCGGGTAGCGGCCACTTTGAATGGCCTCGCGGGTGGGCATCTGGCCGTCGATGGGCACCATCCTCACCGTTTGCTGGTTCTGCACTTGATCCACAGTGCTGTAGGTGATGCCGTCTTCCCCCAGCGCCCGCAAGAGAGGAGTGGTGACGTCTTGGGTGGCGGTGGTGAAGTAAGGGGGGTTGTCGGGAGCAAAGGGCGACCCCAATAACACCAGCTCTTGGAAAACGCTGTAGGTGCCACTCTGGGGAGCGCGGTTGAGAACACGAATCCGCCGATCCGGACCGCCCACCTGGCTCCAGTTGGTAATCCGACCCTGGAAGATATCGGCCAATTGCTGCAGCGTCAGTCCTCCTTTGTAGGGGTTGTTCACCCCCACCGCCACCGCCAGGGCATCTTTGGCCACCGGGATCGCCTGTAGACCCGCCTGCACTTCGCTGGCATTGAGGGGGCGGGAGCTAGCGGCCATCTGGATGCGACCTTCCATCAGGGCCTTCAGGCCGGCATTGGATCCATTGGGCTTGCCATCCGGGATCCCGTAGGTGATGGGGATGCCGGGGTTGCGCTGGGTGTAGCCTCCCTTCAGGGCCAAGACGAGCCGGATCATCGTGACGCTGCCATCCACCTGGAGCACTACTGGGTTGGGCAGAGAAGTATCCAGATTAACGGCGTTGGCAGGCGGGTTGGGTACCTGGACCTGAGGGGGGTTGGGCGCTGTTGGGGCTTGGGGCTGAGCAGTCGGGCTCCCAGAGGTGCGGCTAAGCCAGGAGCTGAGCAAGCCTGAGCGATGGGCATACCAGCCGCCCCCCCCCAAGATGGCAATCAGGAGAATATAGACAATTGGCGGCGGGCCAGAAGGTCGTGTGGCCATGGAACTCCTCCTGGGGAACGGGGATAACCCTCCTCTGTTGTATCAGCTACCCCCCTCTTTAGGGAGCAAAGTCTCTTACCTCCCGCAACTCAATCACATCGGCACGGGGATCTGCTTGGAGGACCTCCAACTCAATCCAAGCCCCCAGCGGCACCTGCCGCTCCAAGCGCACCGGCACGCGAAAGGCAATTTCATCCAGCATGGCCATCACCAGGTTCTCCTCCTCGCGCAGGTAGCCCAGAACCA
>NZ_JANSHR010000059.1:15166-17537 GCF_047461675.1 Synechococcus sp. R70.1 | reverse complement strand
GTCCATTCCGCCCTCCATGCTTAACCCACAAAATACGCGACACTACCAACTTTGCCCCTTACGGGCAGGCGATCTACCCTGCTCCCGACGACAAGCCTTTCGACAGCTAAGATGCCCAGTTGGTTTTGAATCAGGGCCAGCCCCGCTTTTACCTCATGCGCTTGCTCCGTCCTGGCCTCAAGTTCAGCCAAATAACCCGCCACACCCGTTGCACCCAGTGCCTGGGATCCCTGCACGGCAAGGAGTGGTTCATCGCCGTCGCGCCGCCTGCCGACGAGCTGCAGGTGGACGGGATTCAAGCTTTTCGAGTGGCTGGCGACTGCTTCATCAAACTGGAGCTGGGCACCTGGCACGCTGGCCCCTACTTCGACGGCGAGGAGTTTATCGACTGCTACAACCTGGAGCTGGCTGACACCAACATCACCAACCACGAGACAATCGACCTGCTCCAGACCCACAACCTGGAGTTTCAGATCATCCCTTGAGCAGCCAGATTCGGCAGCCAAGACAAATAGGTGCGGGGATCCGGTGGCAGCACTACGACAGGAGCCTTGGCACTCCCCCCTATGTGATAAAACGGGGTCAAACCCAGCGGCGTCTTGGAGATTTGTTACTATGGCTACACTCCAACCTACCCCAGAAACCGGCAAGCTCTTGAGCACCCTGGCTCTGTTCCTGTGCCTAGGGCTGTTGTCTGCCTGCGACGGGGGCAGCGGCAGCACGGTTAGCCCCCCTAGCCTCACTCCCACCCCCACTCCCGCTGGCCGATAGTTTTGCATGCGCTGGCAGCGGCTGCTTGGCTTAAAGCAGCGGTGGGGGGTAGGGCTGGTCATTCTGCTCTGCCTTGGTCTCTTGACGGCCTGCAATGGGGAGGGATCCCCCACGGCTCCAGAGCCTCCCCGGGCAGGGGAGCTGCCAATTGCTAGCTTTCTTTGCCAGTTGGATCGCCAAACCCGCACCTTTGCTGGTCCCATCTACGCCGAGCAGCCTCAGGCTGCCATCTGCAATCCCGGTCGCCTCACCCCAGCAGCAGCCCAGAAGATGATGGATCGGTTGAACTTTCTGCGGCTGTTGCACAAGTTGCCGCCGGTGAAGCTCAATCCCGAATTCTTGGAGGCCGCTCAGCAGGCGGCCCTGCTGCAGGTGGCCAATGGCGCCCTCAGCCACCAGCCCCCTCCCTCTTGGCGCTGCTTTACTCCTGCTGGAGAAGCAGGAGCCCGCTTCAGCAACCTGGCCATTGGCCCAATTCTGGAGCTGAACGGCCCTGACCCAGGGCAGGTGCTGGCCCGCCAGGTAGATATCTACTTTGCCGAGCCGGGCCGAGAGAACTTTGTAGATGTGGGTCACCGCCGCTGGAACCTCTATCCCCAGTATGCCCAAGGAGCCTACGGCATCGTCTTCGACCCGCGGGCCGGACGGGTAACTCAGGCCAATGCCAATTGGATCTTCGGCTTTGACGAGTCGGTACCGGATCCTGAGTTTATTGCTTTCCCAGAAAGAGACGGCTACCTGTACCGCCTCGAGGGGTTTTCCGGCCAGCCTTTGTCCGCCTACCGCTGGTCTTTCTCGGTGCCTAGCCGTGGCGGCTTGTCTGACCTCAGCCAGGCCCAGATCCGCATCACCGATACCCTTACCGGCGAGGCAGTGCCGGTTTGGGATATCCGGGTTGGGGATCCCGCCTTTGGCCTAGAAACTCTCACCTACTCGGTGGGATCCATTCAGCCCAATCGACCCTACTTCTTTGAGATCAGCGGCATCCGGCTCAAGGGTGGGCCGCCGCGCACCTATCGCTACACCACCACCCTCTACGACTGCGACCCTCAAGCCGGGCCAAGGCCCGCTGCCTTGACGGAAGGGCTAGGGATCCCACCTCGCTGGCTTTGGCGGGAGGATCCCTTGAACTTCCGCCGGTTCTCCCCGTAGCTGAGCCTTAACTTGTGGCCCTGGGTTGGGGTCTCAGGAATCTCGCCTTCGCTGGGAGAAACTCCGGCAAGCCCCTTTCTTGTCTACTGTTGAGAAAATCAACGGAAAGTTGAGATTTCGATACTATCGTTGCTGCCTCGTCATCAGAGAAGCTAAGGTTTAGGTATCAAAGCTTTTTTAAAAACTGCTTTAGGGGCCCTGGAGAAGCGACCTCTCTGGGGCCATGATCTGCCTACGGATCGGGCACCACACCTAGGCGGACCTTCGGCCCGAGGGCGCGGCTGCCAATGTCGGAGCGGTAGTGGGCTTTGGGGAACTGCACCTGCTCCACAGCGGCATAGGCTTGGCGCAGCGCTTCTGCCAGCGTTGCCCCTTGGCCGGTAAGACAGAGGACACGCCCACCCTCGCTGAGAAGCTGCTTGCCCACCTGGCGAGTGCCGGCATGGAA
>NZ_JANSHR010000059.1:11344-15066 GCF_047461675.1 Synechococcus sp. R70.1 | reverse complement strand
CACGCCCACCCTCGCTGAGAAGCTGCTTGCCCACCTGGCGAGTGCCGGCATGGAATACCAGGGCTCCGGTGGCGGCGGCAGCCTCTAGGCCGGCAAGGGGAATTCCTCGCTCGTAGCTGGCGGGGTAGCCAGGGGCGGCCATGACCACACAGGCGGCATAGCCGGGCTTCCACTGCAGCTGAAGATCGGCCAGTCGTCCCTCGATGCAGGCCAGCAGCACCTCGTCCAGAGGGTTTTCCAACAGAGGCAGGATGACCTGGGCTTCGGGATCCCCAAAGCGGCAGTTGTACTCCAAGACGTAGGGATCCCCATTGGGCGTAATCATCAGGCCGGCGTAGATCACCCCTTGGTAGCGAATGCCCCGCTGTTGCAGCGCCTGCAGGGTAGGATCCAGCACTTGCGCCTGGATGCGGGCCAGCAGCTTGGGGGTGACCAGGTGATCTGCCGGGGCGTGGGCCCCCATGCCGCCGGTGTTGGGTCCAGTATCGCCATCGCCAAGGCGCTTGTAGTCTTGTGCAGGCAGCAGCGGCAGGCAGATCCGGCCATCCGTCAGGGCCAGCACCGACACCTCCTGGCCGGCGAGGAACTCCTCGATGAGCACCCGCTCGCCGGGCTTGGCCAGGGCCGCCTTTAGGGCCTGCACGGCTTCTTCTCGGCTGTGGGCAACGGTCACCCCCTTGCCGGCGGCCAGCCCATCTTTTTTGATCACGACAGGATAGCTGCGTTCGCCTGATGGAGTCCTGGAATCCAGGTAGGCCAGCGCCTCAGACAAGTCGGCAAAGCCCACAGCCGGAGCCGTAGGGATCCCTGCTTCCTGCATCAGTTGCTTAGCCCAGAGCTTGCTTCCCTCCAGTTGGGCGGCGGCGCGACTGGGGCCAAAAATGGGGAGCCCCGCTGCCTGAAAGGCGTCCACAATTCCCTCCACCAAGGGCAGCTCCGGCCCCACCACCGTCAGGCGGATCCCTTGCACGGTAGCAAACCGCACCAGTCCCTCGATGTCTGTGGCGGCCAAAGCCACCGGTTGACAGCGATCCATCTGCTGGGCGCCGCCGTTGCCAGGAGCCCAGTAGACTCGAGTCACCTGAGGGGACTGCAATAGCTTCCAGACCAAAGCGTGCTCCCGTCCCCCAGAGCCAATGACCAAGACTTGCATGGCGCTAGGGTTTCCCCGATCGCGTCAGCGGGACGTAGTCCTTACATTCCCCATTAGACCATGTTCCCGTAGCTCTTCCGTTCGCGTCAGCGGGACGTAGTCCTTACAGCCGCAGCGCCAGCAGGACAATGGCCAGGGCCCTCAGGGCTAACATAACCCTTTAAGCAGACAGCGCCCCTTCTACAAGATCGCTGTAGGGGCGGGGGAAGATGAGCCAAACCTGGCTTTGGGTTTCCACTAAGGCGCGCACCAGCGGCGAGAGCTGGGCAATTTCTACGTAGCCGTCCTCGGTTTTGAGTTGGATCCCTTGGTCGTAGAAGCTGTAGCCCTGGACGTGGGCGGAGCGAATTCCCAAGTAGCTTTCTGGATCCAAGCCATCTCGCTGCATCTTCTGGCTCAGAGTTGCCACCAGCTCTTGGCGTCGCTCTTCTGGCAGGCGGGTGATGTTGCGGGCTTTGAACAGATCCCGCTCCAGGTAGCGCCGCGCCAAATCGGCCAAGATGGGATCCCTCCCCGACATGGCCCAAAAGCGAAAAGGGTAGCTGAACATCACATCGTCAGCGGCCAAATAGAGGGGCAGAGGCAACTCGAAGGGATCTCCCTTTTGCGTCGCCAGCGCGGCCCAGCACCAGGCGCTCAAGATGGGATCCAACTCGATCTCCCCCTTTTGCAAGAGCACCTGCGCCCGCTTGAAGAGGCGATCCAAAATAAAGCGGGCACACAGGCTCTTGGGGTGCTGGTACACTTGGGTGTACATGAAATAGCGCACCACCAGATAGTGCTCGATGGCTCCTAGGCCTTTGCGAGCAGGGATGCAAAGGGATCCCGTCTCCGGGTCGTAGTCCAACACGGTGAGGATGCGATCCAGATCCAGGTGGCCGTATTGGGCGCCCGTAAGCAGGCTGTCCCGCATCAAGTAGTCGAAGCGATCGCAGTCCAGTTGGCTGGCAATAAGCTGCCCCACCAGCGGCAGGGGGAATTGTTTCTGCCACACCTGCTCCAGTTGGGCCGGCAGCTGCGGGTCGAACTCCGCCACCAGGGTGGCTATCTGGGAATCCTCCCGCACGATGCGCGCTGTCCAGATCTCGTGGCGGCAGCCGAAGATCTCCTCGCCTGCATGGCTAAAGGGGGCATGGCCAATGTCGTGCAGCAGAGCGGCAACCAGGGTGACGGCGCGGTAGGGGCGCAGCTCTGGGTGGCGGCGGGCCAACCTGTCAAACAGCCGCCGCGTAACCTGCAGCACTCCCACCGAGTGGGTAAAGCGAGATCCCTCGGCGCCGTGAAAGGTAAAAAAAGCCGTGTCCAACTGGCGGATGCGACGTAGGCGCTGGAAGGCCGGCGTGTCGATAAGACGAATCAGCAAGGCCTCGACCGGATCCCCGCCATCTAGGCTAATGGCGCCGTGCAGGGGATCGTGGTAGGTGCGGGACTTGCAAAAACGCAGCGCCATACTCCCACCATACTCGCTGGCTGGCGGATCTTTGGTTAGCTTGGCTGGGGGGCTTCCCCACCTCTGCAGCAAAGCTACCCTATGGGCTCCTCTTTGCAACTGGCTACGCAAGCGCCCTCGCCCCCAGACCCCAGAACCGGTGGGTTGCTGCTTTCTATGGCCATCTGGACGCTGGGTTGGGGGCTGACCGCTTGTTCTCCCCCTGCTGTTGTCGTGCCCAGCTCGACCCCCCTCACCCGCTATGTGGCTTTGGGAGCCAGCGATGCCGTTGGCTTTAACGCCTCCATCTCCTGCGATGGCCCGGCCAACGCCGCCGGCACCCGCCCGCAGCGCTCGGAGCCCCTGGATTGTCCCAACGGGACGGGGTATGTCCCGCGCCTAGCCCGCCTCCTGCCGGGGCAGGTGGAGCTCATCAACTTGGGCCGCTCGGGAGCGGTGCTCAGCCCGGCCATGCAAGCTCTAAGGGCGGGGATCCCCGCCAACGTGCTCCAGGATCAAGTGCCGCGCATCCCCCCCGACGCCACTTTGATTACTATCTGGGTAGGCGGCAACGACACCAACGCTATTGTCTTGGCAGCAGCCCAACGCGCCCTGCAGGGCGAGGATCCCTTAGCCTTTATTGAACGCCAGATCCAACAGTTTGCTGCCGACTACCAAACTCTGCTCCAGGCGGTGCGGGCTCGCGCCCCCCAAGCTCGCCTGGCAGTGGCCAACCTGCCCAACTTTGCCCTGATTCCCCTAGGCCAGCAGCAGCCCAGCGGCCTGCAGCAACTTTTGGCTCTAGTCTCCGTCAGCCTTAGCCAACGGGCCATCAACCCCCTGAGCCAACAGGGGATCCCCGTAGTGGACTTGCTCTGCGATCCCCGCTCCTACCGCCGCGAGTCTTTCTTCCCCGGCCCGCTGGCGGATGGCTTTCACCCCAACGACCGGGGATATGCCGATCTGGCGGAGGCCTTCTTGAGGATCCTAAAGCAGCCCGTCCCGCCCCAAAACCGCTGCCCGCCCTTTAGCGAGGTGGGATCCCTTTCTCCAGAGGCAAAAGCAGAGCTCTCCCCTAGAGGCTTGCTGGGGCCCGGCCTAGGGAAGGAGCCCTGAAGAGCCAGCCACCCAGTCTTACGA
>NZ_JANSHR010000059.1:0-11244 GCF_047461675.1 Synechococcus sp. R70.1 | reverse complement strand
GGAGCGCCGCCGCCGTCCTAGGGCCAGCCGTTCCTGGTCGAGCTGGGCTTCCCCAACCGGCAGGGAAGCTACTGGCACAGACTCCTCTTCGGGCGACTGCACAAAGACCAACACTGTCGGCTTGCCGGGCAGTTGTTCCCGCACAAAGCGGCGCACCACTTGCTCCACCTCCGCCTTAAGGCCGGCCCAGTCAACCTCAAGGCTCCCCCGCTCTAGCGATCGGGCAAAGCGCGGCCAAGCTTGCTGGAGGGTGTCCTCTACCAGGGGTTTTAGGTCGGATCCCTTAAAGTTGCCCTCTCCCGCCAAGCCCAAGTGCTGCACCTGAGGCGTACAGAGCAGCCTGCCCCTGCCATCTAGGCTGATGACCACCGTCACTACCCCATCTCTGGCCATTTGCTGCCGTTCTTGCAGGATCTCGTCCATCAGCACCCCATCGTGGGAAGCGGTGATCATCTGCACCCCCGCCGGCACCCTGCCGACAACAGCGATGCGCTCCTGGTTAACCTCCACCACATCGCCGTTGTTGATGATCACGATGTTTTCCCGCGGGATCCCCATGCTCATTGCTGTTTCGGCGTGCTTGACCAGCATGCGGTATTCCCCGTGGGTAGGGACGAAGAACTTGGGGCGTGTGAGGGCAATCATCAGTTTCTGGTCTTCCTGGCAGCCGTGGCCAGAGACGTGTAGCCCCTTGTCTTTGCCGTAGATAACATTGGCCCCCAGCTCCATCAGCTTGTCGATGACTCGCGTTACCGCCAGCGTGTTGCCGGGAATGGGGTTGGCCGACCAAATCACGGTATCTCCTGGCTTGATCTGCAACTGCGGGTGCTCGCCATTGGCAATGCGGGTCAGAGCGGCTAGAGGCTCGCCTTGGGAGCCAGTGGTGAGGATGATGACCTTGTCGTCCGGCAGGCTGTTGATGACATGCATGGGCTGCAGCGTCTCGTCTTTGCAGCGGATGTAACCTAGACGCCGCGCATGGGCCACTACGTTTAACATCGAGCGACCCAGCAGAGACACCACCCGGCCTTGCTGCTCGGCAATCTGCAACACCAAATTGAGGCGATGCACCGAAGAAGCAAAGGTGGTGATAATCACCCGTCCTTTGGCTTCCGCAATGGCTTTGGTAAGGCCCGGCACTACTGCGGCTTCAGAGGGAGTAAAGCCGGGTACCTCAGCGTTGGTGGAGTCGCTAATTAGACAAAGCACGCCCTTTTCCCCATGCTCGGCCAGCCGATGGAGGTCAAAGCGTTCGCCATCCACCGGCGTGTGGTCGATCTTGAAGTCGCCCGTCTGGATGACAACGCCCACCGGCGTGTGCAAGGCTATCGTAAAGCTGTCGGCGGAAGAGTGGGTATTGCGAATGAATTCGGCAAAGAAGTTCTTGCACAGGGGCACAATATCCCGCGGCCCAACTGGGCGCAATTCCGTCCGACTCAAAAGGCCCACATCGCGCAGTTTTTCCTCCAGCAGGGCCAGTGCTAAGCGCGGACCATAGATGACCGGGATGTCAAATTCCCGTAGGTGGTAAGGGATCCCGCCGATGTGATCTTCGTGGCCATGGGTAACCACCAGTGCCCGCAGCTTGTCCCGGTTTTGCTTGATATAGGTCATGTCTGGCAGCACGATGTTGACCCCGTGCATCGTCTCATCGGGGAAAGCCAGGCCAGCATCCACCAGGATGATGTCGTCTTCGTAGCGGAAGACCCAGGTGTTTTTGCCGATCTCCCGCTCCCCGCCTAGCGGGATCATCTGCAAAGAGGAAGTGGGCCGGGCTGGAGCAGCTGCTGACCGAGAGGCAACTGAAGTCCGTGGTGTTCGCATAGACGCTGTGGATCCTCTAGATGTAACGGTTTGTAACAATTCAGCCAACCAAAAACCCCTCCAGACAAACCCCGCCAGCCAAGTCAGCGGTGCTAGCTGAATTTGGCTACTAGGACCTGTCCATTTTCCAGTCGGGAAAATGCCACGAAAGACCCCTCCGAAAGCCCCCTAGTTAGACAGAGTCATGAAGCTTTTGCTGCTTTTTGTTCAGATCCCTGGGCCCCATCCAGTAGTCCCATCCCTTGCAGCACTTGTCGCAAAACCTGTAGAGAGCTGGCCTGCAGAGGCGCTAGCGGAGGGCGCACCCGACCTACTTGCCAACCCTGCATCTCTAGCGCCGCCTTGATGGGAACGGGGTTGGTCTCGATGAACAAAACCTTAAACAGCGGAAGCAGGCGGAGATGGTGAGCCAGGGCTTGTTCGGGCTGTCCTCTGTGGTAGCTCTGGATCAACTCCTGAAGCTGTAGCCCAACCAAATGGCTAGCTACGCTGACGACTCCTCTCCCCCCCAAAGACAAAATCGGCAAGGTCAGCGAGTCATCTCCTGAGTAGATGCTAAAGCGGGAGGGGGTAAGCCGCCGAATTTCAGAAACTACGTCCATGATACCACTAGCTTCCTTGATGGCGACAATCGTCTCCATCTCCGCCAATTGCGCCACCGTTTCCGGCTGTAGGCTTACCCCCGTGCGTCCAGGGATGTTGTAGAGCATGATGGGCAAGTCGCTGGCTTGGGCAATGGCCTTGAAGTGCTCGTAGAGCCCCGCCTGGGTGGGCTTGTTGTAGTAGGGCACCACTTGGAGAGAGCCATCCAGGCCCAACTGAGCCGCTTTTTTGGTGGCTTCGATGGCCTCGCGGGTGGAGTTGGAGCCCGTGCCGGCGATAACCTTGGCTCGGCCAGCCACGGCATCTCGCACCACCCGAAACAGCTCGTACTCTTCTTGCCAGCTCAGGGTGGGAGACTCGCCAGTGGTGCCACAGACCACCAAGCCATCGCTGCCGTGGGTTACCAAGTAATCAGCCAAGCGAGCGGCTTCTTCGTAGTTGATCTCCCCCTCAGGCGTAAAGGGAGTCACCATTGCCGTCAGCACGCGCCCGAAGTCCACCGCTTGCCTTTCCCCCTCAACCACACCGCTTGCTATTGGCTACTTCGAGGTTCCCCAAAGGAGCTGGGGGCATCCAGCTCCAATCATCCCTTTATCATACCTGCCTTCGGGAGAGGGATCTTGCTGAGGCCCTAGGCTGGATAAGCTGGATGGGAGAAGGCGATTTTGTCCTCGGTTTTCTGGTAGCAGCTCTTCTCGAGGATCCCCATGGACGTCCTAGCTGCCCTCAAAGAGCGGATCTCCGCCGACAAGTTTGATCCCAGCCGCCGCCTGTCGGAGGCGGAGATCCAGGAGCTGGTTGCCTATGCTACGGAAGCTCCCTCCTCCTTTAACATCCAGCACTGGCGGTTCGTAGCCGTCACCGATCCTGCAGACAAAGAGCGCCTCAAAGCCCTGGCCTACAACCAACAGAAGGTGGCGGACGCGGCAGTGGTGTTCATCGTCCTGGGGGATCTGCGGGGGTATGAGAAGCTGCCTGAAATTGTCCAAAGAGCCGTCGCTGCGGGCCTCCTCTCCCCGGAAGGGGCGGAAAGCTGGGTGAACATGGCCCAAGCCACCTACGCCAACAACCCCACTTTGGCGCGGGATGAGGCGATTCGCTCCGGGGCCCTGGCAGCCATGGCTTTGATGCTGGCGGCGCAGGCAAAGGGCTTGGCAAGCGGGCCGATGATTGGCTTTGACCCAGAAGGGGTAAAGCGGGAGTTCGGCATTGCCGACCGCTACGTGCCGGTGATGCTGCTGGCGGTGGGCTACCCTGCACCGGGCAACCTGCCGCGCAAGCCCCGCCTAGGGGTAGACGAGGTGCTGGCTTTTGGGCGAGGGCGGGAGTTTTAGGAAGCCAGAAAGTTGACCAACTTTTGCAGGCGATCCCAGGCGGCGCCGCTGGCAAGGATCTCCCGCGCTCGGTCAATTCCAGCTCTCAAGTCAGCCACAGCTCCCGCCACCTGAAGCGCCAGCGCTGCATTGAGGGCCACCACATCCCGCTGGGCAAGCTCGCCGCCTCCCTGGAGGACGCGGGTGAGGATGGCAGCATTTTCTGTCAAGTCCCCTCCCTGGAGAGCCTGGACGGGTGCGGCCGTGAGATCGTAATCCTGCGGGTTCAAGACCTCTAGGTGTAGGGATCCCTGGGAGAGAACGCCCAGGTCCGTGGGCTGAGCGAGGCCAGCTTCGTCAAGGCCTTCCCGGCTGTGGAGTACGATGGCTTCTTCCCGCCCCAGCAGGCGCAGGGCCTCGGCCACCACCGGCACCAGCTCCGGCGCGTAAACCCCGACAACCTGCCGGTTGGGGTAGAAAGGATTGACCAGGGGCCCCAGCAGGTTGAAAACGGTGCGCACCTTGAGAGCCCGTCGGTAGGGAGCTACCGCCCGCATAGCTGGATGCCAGTGGGGGGCAAAGAGAAAGGTAATGCCCACTTCGGTAACCGCGGCCCGCACCTGCTCTGGCTTGGCGTTGAGGTTCACCCCCAGAGCCTCCAGCACGTCTGCCGAGCCCACCTTGCCAGAGGCCGAACGGTTGCCGTGTTTTGCCACCGGGATCCCGGCAGCGCTGACCACAAAGGCCACGGCGGTGGAAATGTTGAAAGTGCCAGCCCCGTCCCCGCCGGTGCCGCAGGTATCCACCAAGAGGGGCAGGTCCAGCGGCGATCCCAGAGAAGCCCGTTGCAGCACCCGCGCCATGCCGGCCAGCTCGCTGGCGCTCACTCCCTTGGCTTGGAGAGCTGCTAGGATTGCCCCCGACACCACCTCCGGCACTTGGTTGGTGAGCCAGCCGTTCATTAACTCTTCCGCCTGGGCCTCACTAAGGGATTGCCGCTCCAGCAGTTGGCCTAAAAGCTGGGGCCAAAGGTCAGCCGTTGCCGTCATGGCTACTAGGGACGAGTCTCGAGAAAGCCTTCACCCTAGTATGCCCTGTTTGGGCTGCTGCGATCCCGCAGCCAAGGGATCCGGGACAGAGGCAGCTGCCGCCAGATCCCTTCGCTCCCCTTGGGATCTAACCAGCGCCAGGCCAACAAGCCCGCTGCCGAGAAAAAGGCCAAGGCCCACACCAGCGCCAGGGCCTTTTGTACCCCTGCTGGGGTCAAGCCCAGCGGAGATCCCCGGGATCCCTGGCTGACTGGAGAAGGCGGTCGGGCCGAAGGACGAGAAGAGAGCGGCGTGGCGGGAAGGGGAGGCCGCGGCAGCCGTCCCAAAGCCCTGGCCACCGCCTGAGGTCGCTGCTGCTGGCGTACCCAGCGGTTGAGCTCGGCTAGAGAGATGGCGCAGAGGTTGGAGACCCCCAGTTCAGTTCCTGGATCCGCCCTACCAAGGGCCGATCGTTGCTCACCACCACCACTAGGGATCCTGGCTGCTGCTGGGCCAGGGCGTAGGCGCACTCGGCAACGGCCTGCTCCAGGCGAGCTCTTAGAGAGTGGCCGCTGGCGTTGACCTCCTCGACCCAGGCGCGGGCTGCTGAGATGGCAAACCCCAAGCTGGGCTGGTGGCGCAAAAAGGCACGCGCCGTCGACTCTTCCTGAGGCTCAATGGCTTCTCGGGCCAGGCGCTCCAGCTCAGCGCCAGCACCGCCTGAGGCAGCACACACACCCCGAAGCGGGCCCATTCCTGCCACCGAGCCAGTCGCCCAGCCAGAATTGCGGAGCTATCGAAAACAAGAAGGGGTGAGATCTTGGCCATGGGGTGCGCCTTCTAGGAGGGAGGCTTCGGGGAGAGGGATCCCTCGGCCAAGCAGAGGCGGATAGCCAGAGGATAGAGGCGATGTTCCTGGGCCTGGATGCGCCGGTAGAGCGACTCCACGGTATCTTCCGGCAGGACCGGCACCGCCGCCTGGGCCACGATGGGGCCGCTGTCCATTTCCAACGTAACCCGGTGGACGGTGCAGCCGGCGATTTTTACGCCGCACGCCAGCGCCTGCTCCACAGCCCGTAGGCCCTTGAAGCTGGGCAAGAGACTGGGGTGAAGGTTTAAAACCCGCTCCGGATAGGCAGACAGCAACACCTGAGTCACCAAGCGCATCCAGCCGGCCATGATCACCCACTCCACCTGATACTGCTGCAGCACCTCCACAATGGCGGCATCTAGCGCCTCCCGGCTGGGATAGTCGCGGTGGTTAAGGAGGACACAGGGGATCCCTCGGCGCTCCGCCCGCTGCCGCACATAGGCCTCAGGATTGTTGGTGATCACAACAGCGATGTGGGCTGGCAGCTCGCCGGCCTCGATGGCCTGGGCAATGGCCTCAAAGTTGCTGCCGTTGCCGGAAGCCAAAACACCCAGGATCCCGGGCCGAGGAGGAGCTGGGATCTCGCCAGGATCGGGCCAGAGGAGGCTGGGCAAGTTCATCTCAAGGCTTTCCAACAGCAACCCTTTCCGAGGCTCCTTGCCCAAGGTACACCATCTTACCGCCCAAGCTGGGCCCGCCTCTTAAAATAGAAGGCTGACCTTGCCACCCTAGGGATCCCATGCCGCGTCGTACCGACATTCACAAGATCTTGCTCATCGGAGCGGGGCCTATTGTTATTGGCCAAGCCTGCGAGTTCGACTACTCGGGCACCCAAGCCTGCAAAGCCCTGCGAGAGGAGGGCTACGAGGTCATCCTGGTCAACTCCAACCCGGCCACCATCATGACGGATCCCAGTATGGCGGATCGCGTCTACATCGAGCCGGTGACGGCAGACTTTGTGGCCCAGATCATCGAGCGGGAGCGCCCTGATGCCCTCCTTCCCACCATGGGGGGACAGACAGCTCTCAATGTAGCGATGGAGCTAGCCCGGCGCGGGATCCTGGACCAGTACGGGGTGGAGCTAATTGGGGCCAAGCGCGAGGCCATTGAAAAAGCTGAAGACCGGGAGCTGTTCAAGCAGGCGATGCAGCGAATTGGCCTGGCCGTCCCCCGCTCAGGGTTGGCCCGCAGCCTAGAAGAAGCCAAACAGATTGCTCAAGAAATTGGCTACCCCCTCATCATCCGTCCCGCCTACACCTTGGGAGGTACAGGTGGCGGCGTGGCCTACAACCAAGAGGAACTGGAGGAAATCTGCGCTGCCGGCCTAGAGGCCAGCCCAATCTCCCAGATCCTGGTGGAGGAGTCGATCATCGGCTGGAAGGAGTTCGAGCTGGAGGTGATGCGGGATCTGGCGGACAACGTGGTCATCATCTGCTCGATTGAAAACATCGACCCCATGGGGGTTCACACCGGCGACTCCATCACCGTGGCCCCGGCGCAGACCCTCACCGACAAGGAGTACCAGCGGCTGCGCGACTACGCCATCGCCATCATGCGCGAGATTGGGGTGGAAACGGGGGGATCCAACGTGCAGTTTGCCGTCAACCCCGCCAATGGCGAAGTGCGGGTCATCGAGATGAACCCGCGGGTCTCTCGCTCTTCTGCTTTGGCCAGCAAGGCCACTGGCTTTCCCATTGCCAAGATTGCCGCCAAGCTGGCTGTGGGCTACACGCTGCCGGAGCTTCCCAATGACATTACCCGCAAAACCCCTGCCAGCTTTGAGCCCACCATTGACTATGTCGTCACCAAAATCCCCCGCTTTGCCTTTGAAAAGTTTCCTGGGGCGGAGCCCGTTTTGACAACCCAGATGAAGTCGGTGGGGGAGGTGATGGCCATTGGCCGCACCTTCCAGGAGTCCATCCAGAAGGCATTGCGGTCTTTGGAGATCGACCGCCCTGGCTTTGGCAGCGACAGGCCGGAAGTCTTCCCAACCCCAGAGGAAGTGCGGGCCAACCTGCGCACCCCCAACCCCTTCCGCCTGTTGACCATTCGCACGGCCCTGCTCATGGGTTTCTCGGTCCAGGAAATTGCCCAGCTTACCCACATCGATCCCTGGTTTATCGACAAGCTGAAGGAGTTGGTGGAGGTGGAGCAAGCCCTTAAAGGGCGGGAGTTGGGATCCCTAACGGCCGAAGACCTGCGCCATCTCAAGCAGATGGGCTTTAGCGACCGACAAATTGCCCACCTGACCGGCTGCACGGAAGCCCAGGTGCGGGATCGCCGCAAGGCCCTGGGGGTGATCCCCACCTACAAAACCGTGGACACCTGCGCTGCCGAGTTCGAGGCGGCCACCCCTTACCAGTACTCCACCTACGAGAGCGAATCCGAGACCTTCCCCACCGCCAAGCCAAAGGTGATGATCCTGGGGGGCGGTCCCAACCGCATCGGCCAGGGGATTGAGTTCGACTACTGCTGCTGTCATGCCGTCTTTGCCCTCAGACGCCTTGGCTATGAGACCATCATGGTCAACTCCAACCCCGAGACCGTTTCCACCGACTACGACACCGCTGATCGCCTCTACTTTGAGCCCCTGACCTACGAAGAGGTGATGAACCTCGTCGAGGCCGAGCAGCCGCTAGGTCTAATCCTGCAGTTTGGCGGCCAGACCCCCCTGAAGCTGGCCCAGGGGCTAGCCGCAGCCCAAGCGCCTATCTGGGGTACTGCTCCTGACTCCATCGACATAGCCGAAGATCGCGGCCGGTTTGGGCGCCTGCTCGAGGAATTGGGGATCCGCCAGCCAGCCCACGGCCTTGCCCGCAGCGTGGAGGAGAGCCTGGAGATTGCCCGGCGCATTGGCTACCCCGTGGTGGTGCGGCCCAGCTATGTGCTGGGGGGGCGGGCCATGGAGATTGTCTATTCGGATCAAGATCTGCGGCGCTACATGCAGCTAGCGGTGGCGGTGGATCCCAACCGTCCCGTGCTGGTGGATCAGTTCTTGGAGGATGCCGTGGAGGTAGATGTGGACGCCATCGCCGACCACACTGGGGCTGTAACCATCGGCGGCATCCTGGAGCACATTGAGCAGGCCGGGATCCACTCGGGCGACTCCGCCTGTGTCTTGCCCAGCCGCACTCTCAGCCCTGCTGTGCTGCAGGTGATCCGCGACTGGACGGTGAAGTTGGCCCAAGCTCTCAAGGTGGTGGGGCTCATTAACGTCCAATACGCCGTCCAGAAAGAGCAGGTTTACGTTCTGGAAGCCAACCCGCGCGCTTCCCGCACCGTGCCGTTTGTCAGCAAAGCCATTGGCCACCCCCTGGCCGCCTACGCTGCCCAGGTGATGAGCGGCAAAACCCTGGCAGAGCTGGGCTTTACCCAGGAGGTGATCCCGCCCTACGTGGCTGTTAAGGAAGTGGTGCTGCCGTTTCACAAGTTCCCCGGCACCGACACGCTGCTGGGGCCGGAGATGCGCTCTACTGGGGAGGTGATGGGCATTGACACCGACTTTGGCCGCGCCTTTGCCAAAGCGCAACTGGCTGCTGGCCAAAACCTGCCCCTAGGGGGCACCGTGTTCATCAGCGTCAACGACCGCGACAAGCAGGCGGTGATCCCAGTGGCCCAGGAGTTGGTCAGGCTAGGCTTTCGCCTGCTGGCCACTGCCGGAACCCAGAAAGTTTTGGCCGAGCACGGGATCCCCGTCGAGAAGGTGCTCAAGCTGCACGAGGGCCGGCCCCACGTCATCGACGCCATCAAGAACGGCCAGATTCAGCTTATCGTCAACACCCCTTCTGGCGGTGAAGCCCAACAGGATGCACGGAAGATCCGCCGCACCGCCCTGGCCTACAAGATCCCTTTGGTCACTACTCTGGCTGGAGCCAGGGCTACTGCTGCTGCCATCCGCGCTCTGCAGTCGGGATCCCTGGGGGTGAAGTCCCTGCAGGAGTTTCACGCCGAAATTGGGCGATAGGAGCCTGCCGGGGTTGCTTTTCTGAAGAAATCCTTAAGACCTCCACCTTAAGAAATCCTGAAGTTCTCGACTGCAAAAACTGGCTCTTGAGGCCTGGGAAAAGGGGTGGAATATAAACTGCAATACTAATCTGCATGTTTGTATCGATAAATCAATTTATTTCACATTTTGGCTGCAGACGTTAGGTATCCTTGGCAGTTTTCTTGAGACTGTCTAGCGTGGAAGGAGAAGAATCCTCAGGGCAAGGCTGAGTAACTTCCTGAGGTCACTTTGCTAAGAGCAAGTGGGAGAAAGCTCTCCTCAAATTTTCTAGGAGTTGGCCTATGAGTGTGGTTGTTCGGCGCTCCGCTGCCGCACGGCGGCTCTGGAGCTGGGAAAGTTTTTGCCAATGGATCACTAGCACCGAAAATCGGCTTTACATCGGCTGGTTTGGCGTATTGATGATCCCGACCTTGTTGGCGGCAACCTTTTGTTTTGTGATTGCCTTCATCGCTGCGCCGCCGGTGGACGTGGACGGGATCCGCGAGCCGGTGATTGGCTCCCTGCTGGGTGGCAACAACCTCATTTCTGCGGCGGTGGTGCCCACCTCAGCCGCCATTGCCTTGCACTTCTATCCCATCTGGGAAGCTGCCTCTTTGGAGGAGTGGCTCTACAACGGCGGCCCCTACCAGCTCATCGTGTTTCACTTCCTCATCGGGGTGTGGTGCTACCTGGGCCGGCAGTGGGAGCTGAGCTACCGGCTGGGCATGCGCCCCTGGATTGCAGTGGCTTTTTCTGCGCCGGCGGCTGCCGCTACAGCGGTGCTCCTGGTCTATCCCATCGGCCAGGGCAGCTTCTCAGAGGGGCTGCCGCTAGGGATTGCCGGCACCTTCCACTTCATGCTCGCCTTCCAGGCGGAACACAACATCCTCATGCACCCGCTGCACCAACTGGCAGTGGCGGGGGTGTTTGGCGGCGCCCTGCTGGCTTCTCTCCACGGCTCCCTGGTAACCTCTAGCCTGATCCGGGAGACTTCAGAAGAGGAGTCAGTCAATGCCGGCTACCGCTTTGGCCAGCAGGAGGTCACCTACAACTTCCTGGCCGGCCACTACGCCTTCTTGGGGCGGTTGGGGATCCCCAGCCTTGGCTGGCGCAACAGCCGCTCTGTCCACTTCTGGATGGCGGCCCTGCCTACCTTAGGGATCTGGGCGGCGGCAATCGGCATCGGCCTCATGGCCTTTAACCTCAATGGCTTTAACTTCAACCAGTCCATCCTGGACAGCCAGGGCCGGTTCATCCCCACCTACGCCGATCTCCTCAACCGCGCCAACTTGGGGATCCAGGCCATGCACGCCCCCAATGCCCACCACTTCCCCCTGTTGCTGGCGGCTAAAGCGGACTAGGGCTCTCCTCTAGTCCTTGATTCACTGGACAATCAGCCACTTTGTGGCATAACCAACCTCCTGCCTTGACGGAGATGGGCTGAGCTAGTAGGCTTGCGAGTACATCTTTTCTGGGAGGCACTTTGCCTAGGCTAAAGTTGGCTCCGTCTTTAGCCGGTGTGCCTTATGGGGGCAAGGAGCAACTACCTGCAGCTTGCGGGGAAGTCACGCCTGTGGAGATCCCTCTGGCGGGGTGGTAGGGGTGGACTCTGCCACTAGC
>NZ_JANSHR010000058.1:0-20458 GCF_047461675.1 Synechococcus sp. R70.1 | reverse complement strand
CGACTTAGGCATCCGCCAGGACTTCAGCAGTTTGGCCAGCGGCTCGGCTACCTCGCCTGCTCTGGGGATCCGCTGGGCTTTGGCGGAAGGCACCACCTTGAGGGCCAGCTATGCCAGCAGCTTTCGCACTCCCTTGATCTCGGAATTGTTCTTCCGGCTGCGCGGCTTTTTTGAAGTGGATGGCAACCCCAATCTCCGCCCAGAGCGAGGGGAAAGCTTTGACATTGGCTTAGATCAAGCCTTGGGAGATTTTGGCCTGCTGCGCTTGACTGTTGCCCACAACCGCATCCGCGATGGCATCACCTTTGTCAGCCTTGGGCCGCGCCGGGGAACCTATGAAAATATTGGGCTGGTTGAATATACCGGCCTGGAGGCAGCTTTGGATGTGCGGCTAGGGGAAAACTGGACGCTTTTTGCCAACTACACCCTCAATGATCCCATCATTCGCGCCGCCCTTGACCCAGCTACAGTTGGCAAGCAGCTAGCCTTTGTGGGAGCCGATAGCCTGAACTTAGGCCTGACCTACCGTCACGAGCAAGGCTGGTACAGCTCAATTTTAGTCCATCACATTGGGAGCTTTTTTACCAACAACACCAACACGGAATCCCTACCAGGCTACACCACCGTAGCTTGGCGAGGAGGGATCCCGTTGACTGAGGACCTAAGCCTAGAGATGGGGATCGACAACCTGCTGGATGAGCAGTATGAAGTTTTCCCCGGCTATCCCGGCGTTGGTCGCACGCTGAGGGTGAACCTGCGGGGGCAATTTTAGCGACATCTCAGGCTGTTTTTAACTCCCTGGCTAGCCATTTGTAGAGTGCTTCTAGTTTGGAAGCAACTGTATGACGATCTCAACCAGAATCTCGACTCAAGCTGAGGCCAAACATTACCTTTGGGTTTGTACCACCTGTGGATCTCGCTGGGTCAACGGCCAAAAAGAAGGGACTAGCAAAGGAGAAATGCTTCTAGCCGCCTTGCAATCGCAGGCGCTCAATCCTCAATTGCAGCTTAAGCCAGTTGCCTGTATGAGCGGCTGCAGCCATGCCTGCGTGATTGCCCTGGCAGCCCCTGGAAAGATGACCTACGTGTTTGGAGATCTCGATCCCCAAGACGTGGAGCCAATCTTGCAGACAGCGGAGCTGTATTTGACAAAGCCCGATGGCGTCCTGCCCTGGGCAGAGCGCCCTCTTAAAAAGGGGGTGATTGCCCGCATTCCACCAGTCCAATAGGAGCAGCCTATGGCCGCTTTCAGTCCCTGGATTACGCCCTTAAACCAAAGTTGGCAGGAGATTTCCCCCACTGGCTGGATAACTCTCTACGAAGGGATCCCGGCTCACATCGACTGTCTTGGGCCGCTCCTCTATGAGCTCTTCCAGGAGCACTGGGCTGAGATCCAAGTGGGCTGTGTGGCGGAGGGGGGAGTGCTGGAAGCGGCCTTTACCAGTCCCCCTGCTCTCTGTGTGCTCTACGACGGCTACTTGACCGTGGCTACCGAAACTTGGCATTTGCATCTGTGTCTAGAGGAGCACCGAGGCGGCCCCTATGGCCGAACCCCCCTAGAACTGCGCCGCAAAAGATTGGTCAGCCGCGCCGCCCTCTATCGCCGCCTCAATCCGCAGCGCCAGCCTCGCCAATGGGGAATTCAATTTTGGAACGGGGCAGAGGAATCTCTGCTGCAGATCTTCTTGCCTAGTCCCTTTTTAGGGCCAGGAGAAGACTACCTGCCCGAAAGCAAAGCCAACTACCAAAAGCTCTCCCTCTATGAACGCCTGCGAGCCATTTATGTCGAGGGAAAAGAGCGGATCCCTTACGAAGATAACCCTCTCAAGCGGCCCTACTTGGCGGTTTGCCGCTCCAGCCGCTGTTATCCTTCCCGCAACTATCAACCGGTTGTGGAAGCCCTGCAATCTGCTCTGCAGGAAGCGAATTTAGATATTCGGGTCATTACTTCCGGATGTCTAGAAGTCTGTCAGGAAGGCCCTGTGGTTTTCTACTCTGGCGACCGCACTTGGTACAAGCGGGTTACACCTCCAGTAGCGCGGCAAATTGTCCAGGAGCATCTGCTAAAGAACTGCCCCCTGAAAGCTCACCTTTTTCCCGGAGATTAGCCTATGGTCAGTCTGCAATCCCTTGTGCAGTCCATCCCCAAACCTCGCCCCTGGATCCCGGTTGCCATTTGGCTACGGGCTGCCCAAGACTTGGCCTGTGGCCGATTTTGGCCCAGCCTATTTACCACCATTGGCTGCCTCAGCAACATTGCCTATACCTGTACGCTGCCTTTTGTAACCATTGGCATCATCGCGGGCACTACGTTAACTCGCCAAAGGGCAATGGTTAGCGCCTCGATGATTTGGCTAGCCAACCAAATCTTTGGCTATGTCTGGCACAACTATCCCCGCACGCCTGACTCTTTTGCCTGGGGGGTGGTCTTGGGGATCGGCACGGTGGGAGTGGTCCTGCTAGCCAGCTACCGCCCTCTCTTCTTCCAGCCCCACCCTCTCCGAGCCGGACGATGGCTGTGGAATTATCTTTGGATCCCAGCCATGCTCATCCTAGGTTTTCTTGCTTTTGAAGGGCTGGTCTTGGCGGCCGGCCTAGTTTTGGGAGGGACAGAGGGTTTGACCCTACCTATTCTCGGCAAGATCTGGCTGGATAACTGGCTGTGGACGAGCTTTTGGCTTGGGATTCATACTCTTTTGGTGTGGGACAGGGCACTTGACATTCTCCCTGCCATAAAAGGCAGGGATTCTTTCTCAGACAGCAGGATGGCTCCTACCGGCTGAGCTACACAGAGCATGAGGCTGAAACCTCAACCCTGTGGGGGATGCCATAACCCCAACTACTAGGCCAGAGCCCAGATACGTTCTGCGAAGGTTGAGTGCTCCCACCCCGTTGCGATGGAACCTAAACCCGCACCCGCACCTATGCCCACGGCCTCTCGGCTTGTTCCTCTTGTTGCAAGCAGGACAGGTTTGAGAGCTGTACCGCTCATCCAGCAGCACAACTTTCATTCCCAGTCGTTCAGCCTTGTAGGTGATGTGGTGCCGAGTTTGGCCATGCAACATCTGGTGGAGCTTTTGGTTCAACCTTGTGCCGTAATCAGCAGGCACCCTGATATTCCAAATGTCCCCAATTACAACGGTCTGGACGCCCCTTGCATACAGCGTCGAGACAAGCCTTGTAGTTTGCTTGTGCAAAATATCTCGAATCTGGTCATTTAACCTCGCCAGCTGCTTTCGCCCAGAAGCTAAAACTCTCCTGTAACGCCTTGAGCCACGCCTCTTTCTGGCAAGCAGCCTTGACAGAGTAGATTTCAGCTTGTTCTGGTAGCGGCGCTTGGAACGCAGCAGCCTGCCATTGGCGATGTAGGTGTTCTCCCCATCATGGGCAACGGCCAGGTGAATCTCACCCAGATCCACACCGGCAACACCGCTTTCTTTCCTCTCTTCTTTGGGGCGCGCATCACTCAATTTGTAGCAAGCCCTTAGCTCGTATTGCCTGCCGTCCCAGCCAATTTCTACCCAGACAGGCGTATCCCAAGCCCAAGGAATGACCAAAGGCTCGTTGCCTTTTCCGTTGGACAACCGCAACTTTCCATTTACGACTTTGATGGCTGAAGCTTTCCATTGGATTTTGTAATAGTACCGTCGGCGTCGAGGTGGGCGAGCATTGGGATCAGTTTTGCGGCGTTCTCGCCACGACTTTAGGGAGGCAAAGAAACTTTGGACAACAGCATCCGCACTGTGGGCGTGAAGTCTGTTTTCAGGATCACTGGGAAACCAACGCATGAGCGTGGCAGGCTTCAACCAAAGACCTTTCTTGCGGACGACGCGCCAAAAACTGACGAGTGTCTGGGAGTACAGCTCGCCTGCCGCCCTGCTCAAAAGTTGCAGTTGTTCCGAGACTCCCAGCTTGAGCTTGCGGACAAAGTACATGCAAAAAATTGTCTTTCTGCTATCTAGAGCATTATACAAAAAGCCGCTCCCAAGGTCGGGGCTTGAAACCCAGTTTTATTGGTCACTTAGGTTTTCCGCACTAACCCAAATGTTCCAAGCTCAACCTCAGGAAGCTGTGAGACTTCTCTCAATGCCGCCGGCGCCTCAGACCAATTGAGAGTGTTTTTCCGTGCAGCCCTATCGTTCTTAAGCTCTCGAAGGACGCCGCCCTATGGCTGTCGGAGCAGGCTGCCGACGAGGGCCGGGCGAAGAACCGCCTCTTAGTGGAGCTGGCTAGCGACAAAATCCCCTAACACCTTCAGGCTTTGGAGCACGACTGTGTAGCCAAGAAATCTGGACACCGCTGCGATGGCGAACTAGCCTAGAGGCAACTTCTCTTTCCATGCTGTTTCGTGGGGTGGGATCCATGCTTAGGCCCAGTCTTTTGCTTTCCGGATCGGCCCTGGTGGGCTTGCTGTCTTGGCTGTGTTTGAACGGCGAGTGTGGTTGGCTGGCCTCGCTGCGCAAGGGGCAGACCACGGAAGGTCTCTCTGTGCCCCTCTTGCAGGAAGCTCAGTTGCCGCGATTTGAAGACAAGCCAGGTCCTGAACCTTTGCTTCGGCGGCAGGCTCAATTGCAAGCCCGGGCACGAGAGCTTGAGCAGCGCTCCCAGGCTCATCAACTGCTCCTGCAGCTAGGGCAATTCATCGAGCAGGAGCCAGGAAATGCGAGGCTCTATCTCCAGCGGGCCCAGTACCTCTGGGAGTATTCGCAGGCGGGCGAGCTAGAGCAGCCAGCTGCCGACCATCTAGTGCTCAGGGCTCTGCGGGATCTGGACATTGCCATTGCTTTGGATCCCTATTTGCCTGAGGCTTATTTGCTCAAGGCCAGGATTCAGCGCGAGCATTTTGGAGAGCTGGAGCAGGCTTTGGCAACCTTGTCTCCCTTGGATCGCATTGCCTATCGCAACCCCCAACTCCACTTGTTGCGCTCCCGCATTTGGGCCGAGCAAGGGCATTTGGAATCGGCATTTGATGTAGCTAACCTGGCTATTGAACTAGCCAAACAAAATCAGAACATCGCCGATCTCTTCGATGCCTACCTTCATCGCGGCCTGATGTGGGCGAGCATCTGCAATTTCCAACTGGCCGTTGCCGATTTCAACCGGGCGATTGAGCTGCAGCCGCAGCGGGCTGAAGGGTACTACCACCGGGGCATGGCGCGCGCCTACCAGGGAGAAGACAAGGCTGGCGCTGCTGCGGATCTGGACAGCGCCTTGAGTCTGTGGCGGTCTGCGGGCACGGGATCCCCAAAACTGCTGCAGTATGTGGAGGCGGTGCGGCAAGACCTCTTGCAACAGCCGTAGCCCCGCTTAGCTTGCGACTAGAGAGGGTAAAAAGTTCGGCTGAGGAGGAGAACGGCTTCGCTCCATTTGAGGGAGGGGAGTTGCTGACTTTTTTGGACCTGGGGGTGCCCCTGCGGGGAGCATCCTAGAGGGTTCCTTGCCCTCTCCTGCCAGTGGCTCTGGGGAAGCCGACCTCCTGACGCAGTCAGACGGTTCTGAGAAATTGCCGCGGCTGGCCGAACGTAGTCCTCGATGAGGCGGCTTTGCTCACTCGGATAGCGCCCAAGATCCCGGCCTCAGCCTTCCCCAGGCCCAGTCTTGGCTGGGTCGAGAGAAGCTGCCGGATCTTGCCGATCTCGCTCGGATAGCGGCTCAGAGAGATCCAGAGGGTTGAAGCGGTTCATCGCCGCCCTCAATCCTTCTTGCAAGCAACACTCCACTGCCTCCACTGCTGCCCTTAGAACCCGCTCCAGCACTGCCTGCTCGGTAGGTTCAAACCTTCCCAAAACATGCCCAACCATGTCTTGGTTGCCCTTGGGCCTGCCCACGCCCAGGCGCAAGCGAGGGAAGGCTTCGCTGCCCAGGTGCTGAATGACAGACTTCATGCCGTTATGCCCGCCGGCGGAGCCAGATCCCCGCAGTCGCAGGCGACCCAGAGGCAAGTCTGCATCATCGTAGACCACCAGCACCGACCTGGGATCCAACTTGTACCAATCCAGGACTGCCCGCACTGCCTCGCCAGAGCGATTCATATAAGTCGCCGGCTTGAGCAGGCGCCGCTTGCCCCCCAGGGCAAAACCTTCTCCGTAGCTGCCTTGGAACTGCTTTTCCAGAGCTAATGGGATCCCCCAGCGCTCTGCCAACCGATCCACCACCATAAAGCCGCAGTTGTGGCGGGTGTTGGCATACTGCGGGCCAGGATTGCCTAGGCCAACGATGAGCTGGAGGGCAACCTCATCTGGCTGCTGGGTCTTGACCTGGGTCACAGCGTCTCTCGCTTCCACAGGTAAAGTAGGGTAGCAGAGTTACTTCGGATTGGCGACCCCCAGCCTCCCAACTTGGAGCAGGGGCAGGATCCCTGCCAGAGCTCTAACCCCGCTTCCCTGGGAACACTCGTAACCCACTGGAGGATCAGGTTATGTCCCATGGGCCTTTCGCCTTCGATCTCTCTCCTGGCGAAGCCGAATTTGAGGCTGCTGCTGCCTTGCGCCTGAGTCAGCGGCTGATCCAAGTGGGGATCGCCCTTTCTTCGGAAACGGATTTAAGGCGCCTGCTGGAACTGATTGTCGCCCAAGCCCGCGAGCTAACCTGCTGTGATGGCGCTAGCCTGTTCATCCGGGAGGGAGAAGAGTTGCGCTTTTTCGTGGTCAACCGCAACGAGGAGCTGCAGGATCTGCGCCTGCCCCTTGCTCCTTCCAGCATTGTGGGCTATGTGGTGCTCACGGGGGAGAGCTTGAATCTGCCGGACGTCTATCGCTTGCCAGCGGGCTTGCCCTATGCCTTCAACTCCCAAGTCGATCAGCAGACCGGCTACCGCACCCGCTCTTTGCTCACGGTGCCGATGCGGGATCCCTCAGGAAATATCCTTGGCGCCCTGCAACTCTTGAACCGTCTCAGGCCGGATCGCCCTGCCAACCTAGCGCCCAACCAGGTGGCTGACTGGAGCCAGCCGTTTTCTGAGCTGGAAGTCCGGGTGGCAGAAGCCCTGGCTTCCCAGGCGGCGGTTGCCTATCAAAATGTGCGCTTGCGGGAAGAGCTGAAAGCCGCTCACCTGGAAACGATTTTCTGTCTAGCCCAGGCTGCCGAATACCGGGATCAGGACACCTCTTTTCACCTCAAGCGGATGAGCCACTACTCCCGCATCATTGCCAAACAGTTGGGCCTCTCCAGCCATGAACAAGAGCTGATCTTCTATGCCAGCCCCCTGCACGATGTGGGCAAAATCGGGATCCCGGATGCCATCTTGCGGAAGCCAGGCCCCCTCACCCCTGAAGAGCGCCTGATTATGAACCGCCACCCCGAGATTGGCTACGAGATCCTCAGTAAATCGGACTCGGAGCTGATGAAAAAAAGCGCCATCATTGCCCTCACCCACCACGAGAAGTTTGATGGCAGCGGCTACCCGCGGGGCCTTAGGGGAGAAGAGATCCCGCTAGAAGGGCGGATTGTGGCCTTAGCCGACGTGTTCGACGCTTTAGCTAGCCGCCGCCCCTACAAAGAAGCTTGGGATCTGTCAGATATCTTTCGCTTCGTGGAAAGCCAAAGCGGTAGCCACTTCGATCCTCAAGTGGTGGCAGCTTTCAACCGTGGTCGCAGCGAAATCCTCGAGGTCTACCACCGCTACCAAGAACCTCGCTAAGTTCAGATCGCTCCAGCCCCTGGGGTCAGGACAGCTTCCTTGCCCGTCCGTAAAAACCACAAAAAAGAGTCTCCTTCCGTATAACCCCGGACAGAGCTGTAGTCAGGAAACCAGATCCCAAGTCAAACTAAAGGTAACTAGACCCTCCTTTTGCTGGGCCTTTGAAAAGCCGAGGAGAGGTAGGTCCCTGTTTTCCTCTATACATAGCACACTATTGACCACTTGTCTCTACCGAGCCTGTGCTGAGGATCCCTAGGATGACTACCCTGACGAATCCGCCCACTCCCCCCCTGTCGATCCACACCAAACTGCGCGATCTGGCGCTAGTGGATTTTCAGGTAAGTGAGTCCACCCCCTGCGAGAACGTGGTGCGCCGCCTGGAAGACGACCCCACCCTTTCAGGGGTAGTCGTGTTGGACGAGCAGTCGCAGCTGCGGGGGATGCTGACTCGGCGTGCCATTTTGGAGTGGATGCTGAGCAAACCCTATGGCCTAGAGGTGTTTTCGAAGCGGCCCATCAGCTCCCTAGCAGAGTTCCAGGGCCAGGGTTTTCTCCTTTTGCCCGGCGACTGCGATGTCATTGAGGCGGCCAGCCAGGCTTTCCGGCGGCCCCAGGAGACTATCTACGACCCGGTGGTGGTAGAAGTCGGCCCCCAAGACTATCGCCTTTTGGATGTGCCGGTGTTGTTGGTGGCTCAGTCCCAGGTATACTTGGCCACGCAGCAGAGGCTGCGGGAACAGCAGGAGGAGATGAAACGGCTCTTGGCCGAGCTGGAGCAGGAAAAAAACCGCAGCCTTCAGTATGCCCGCGATCTGGAGCGGCAGAAAGCCGAGATCCTCAGCCAGAACATTGCTTTGGAGCAAGAGCGGCGCCGGGCCCAGCAGCGCTCGGAAGAACTGGCCCGCCTCAACGCTCGCCTCATCCAGATCAGCTCGGTGCTCTCGGAGAAGAGCGAATCCACCTTTGCCGCCACCTTTGCTGGGGTAGAGGCGGTGCGCCGCCTATTTCAGGAAATTGCCGACAGCAATCAGGAGCTATCCCGCGAGCTCAAAGAAATCAACACCATCGTCGACGTGATCGTAGAGGTGGCGGGCTACATTCGTCTGCTCTCCTTTAACGCGGCTGTAGAGGCCAACCGCAGCGGTGGGGGCGGGGGTTTTGGCGCCATTGCCCAGGAGATCCGCAAGTTGGCGGGGCGCACTACCGAGGCCAGCAACCGCATCCGCGGCCTGGCAGATCGCATCCAACGCCAAAGCCAAGCCACCCTGCAATCAGCCCAGGCCAGCGCCGAGGTGGTGCAATCCCTCTACCAGCAAGCCCAGTCGGCCCAGGTGGCCCTGGAGGAGTTGCAAGCTTTGTTGGAGCAAGCTCGGATTTAGTCTGAATACGATAGATAGCTACCTCCTTCTGGAGGTCGGGAAGTTAAGATGAGATTCTGGACGGGGTCCAAAAGTATGAGACAGTGTTCGTAAGCCTATGGAACTGGCCGAGCTGAAACGCAGCCTAGAAGCGCTCACCGCGCGCCTGAGCACTGCTCAGGACTACCTTTGACCTGCCTTACCTGGAACAGCAGATCGCCATTCTGGAGCAGGAAGCCTCCCAGCCGCAATTTTGGAACGATGTGGAGGCAGCTAGGAGCCACCTAAAGCAGCTCAACAGCCTCAAGGCCTCCTGGGAGCAGGTCCACCGCTGGAAAGCCCGCCTGGAAGAGGTCGCCACTGCCCTGGAGCTCCTGCAAGAAGAAGCCGATTCGGAGCTCTTGGCCGAGACAGCGGGATCTCTAGCCGCGGTGGAGCGAGAGTTAAGCCAATGGGAGCTGCAGCAACTGCTTTCAGGGCCCTACGACAAAAACGGCGCCATCCTCACCATCACTGCTGGAGCCGGAGGAACCGATGCCCAGGACTGGGCGGCGATGCTGCTGAGGATGTACACCCGCTGGGCAGAGAACCAGGGCTACAAGGTTACCCTTTCGGACTACTCGGAAGGGGCAGAGGCGGGCATCAAGTCAGCCACGCTGTTGATTGAGGGGCCCTATGCCTACGGGTATCTTTCCGCGGAGAAGGGCAACCACCGCATGGAGCGCATCAGCCCCTTCAACGCCAACGGCAAGCGCCAGACCAGCTTTGCCGGCGTTGAGGTCATGCCCATCCTCGAGGAAGAGAACGAGTTTGAGCTGCGGATGGAGGATCTGGAGTTCGAGACCTGCCGTTCGGGAGGGGCAGGAGGCCAAAACGTCAACAAGGTGGAAACGGCGGTGCGGGTTATCCACAAGCCCACCGGCATTGCCGTGCGCTGCAGCGAGGAGCGTTCCCAACTGCAAAACAAGGAGCGGGCCATCCAGATCCTCAAGGCAAAGCTCCTCGAAATCGAGGAGGAAAAGCGCCGGCAAAAGTTGGCCGAGATCCGCGGCGAGATCGTGACCCAGGGCTTTGGGGGTCGGATTCGCACCTACACCTTCGATCCCTACAAGTTAATCAAAGACCACCGCACCAACGCCGAAACCACCAACGTCGAGGCGTTTATGAACGGCGAGCCGGAGGAGCTGATGCACTTCATCCAGGCCTACCTACGGCAGGAACACGCCAAGCAAGCCGCCGCAGTCTAGGGCTGGCTGTGGCGCTCCCACACCGCTTGCATCCAAGCGGCCCGCTCGTGGGGCGAGAGCTTGAGCAGGTCCAGGGGATCCCCCTCCTGGAAAAGCTCCCCCACCCCCCATCCCACGGCCCTGGGGCAGGCGGTTTTTGCTTGCAGGGATCCCGCCCAAGCTAGCCCATGCCAAGCGCCGATAGGGGTTTCTAGGGCTGAGGAGAACACCAGATCCAAGCCCGGGTGTTGGCTGAGGTAGTCTCTAAGGGCAAGACCCGATCCCATCAAAGAGGGTTTGACCACCAGGATCCCTTGCCAGCCCGAGCGGTGGACAGCTTGCAACTGCTCCAGGCCGACCACCGACTCATCCAGGGCAATGGGGGTTTGAAACTCACGGCTAAGTTGGATTAAATCAGCGTACTGCTCTGGCGGCAAAGGCTGCTCGAAGAACTCGATCTTGCCCGGCCACTCCCGATTGATCCGGTCGCAGAGATCCAGCCACTGCCGCGCCTCTGCTAGAGTCAAGCCGCCGTTGGCATCTAGCCGCAGCCGGGATCCCGCAGGCAACTGCTCCAGCCAGCTTTCTAGCTTCTTCCGCTCCGCTGCGAAGGGATCCATTCCCACCTTGCCCTTGTAAACTGGGTAGGAGCCGGAGGGGGTATCCTTCCCCAAAAGCCCACAAAAGGAAAGACCGGAGAGATCCCTATCTAGCCAGCCAGGATCCCGACAGGCCAGCCAGGCGCATTCCAGCCCAAAGCGGGTAGCAGGCAGCGCTGCCGGGATCTCCTTGATCTGCGCCTCCGAGAGCTCAGCCGGCAACTGCCGACAAAAGGCCAGGGCCTCCTCGAGGGTCTCACTGCCCAGCCAAGGAATGGGGGCTACCTCCCCGTAGCCCTGCTGCCCTGTCTCCAGGTCTGTCAGGCGGATTAGGATCCCTTCGCGGGTAGACCAGAGACCGTAGCGGGTGCGCAGGGGCTGCCGGAAAGGTTGCCGATAGCAGCAAACTTCAAGGCGGGCCAGCAATTTTCCGATCCCTGGGAACCCTGACCAAGAGCCATCTTACAGGCGGCAGAGCTGGGGTAGGTGCTAGTCCGATTTAGCGGCTAAAGCGAAGGTTTCTCCGGGAGGCACCCATGAAGGAGCGCACTCCAGAGAGGCGAAGGCGCTTGGAGGAGGTTTTAAGGCGGAGGCAGCCGGATCTCACGGTGCTTCTAGAGAACGTCCACAAACCCCACAATCTTTCCGCCATCCTGCGCACCTGCGATGCTGTGGGGGTGCTCAGAGTTCACGCCGTGAACCCCACGGAGGGTGTACCCACTTTCAACGAGACCAGCAGCGGCAGCCACAAGTGGGTCTACCTCAAGGTTCACCCCACCACGGAAGAGGCCTTCCAGCACCTCCGGGAAGAAGGCTTCCAAATCTATGCCACTGCCCTGAAGGAGGGGGCCCGCAGCTACCGGCAGGTGGACTACACCAAGCCCACCGCCATCGTCTTGGGAGCGGAGAAGTGGGGGGTTTCTGAGCAGGCCTTGGCCCTGGCTGACGCGCTCATCCACATCCCCATGCTGGGCATGGTGCAGAGCCTAAATGTCTCGGTGGCAGCAGCCGTGATTCTCTTTGAGGCTCAAAGACAAAGGCTCGAAGCAGGGCTTTACGACGCACCCCGCCTGGATCCCGAACTTTACCAGCAGATTTTGGAGGACTGGCTTATGAAGTAAATTTCCAAGGATCCCTCCGCAAAGCCCAGCAGGACAAGGAAGGCAAGGCTACTTTGCCCCCAGCTAGTCGCAAAGGGCGCTTGCAAAAGGGTTGCTGCCGTTTGGGTGCATAGACGGAGTTCTCCCGCAGACAGGCAACCAGCGGCAAAGGGGTGGTTTAATGTAGAGACTAGTGAGCAGCAGTTGCCCCCTATGCCGGAGACTTTCCTCTACAGCGCCTTGCGTGCCGCCCTTGACGAAGAAATGGCCCGAGATCCCAACGTGTTTGTTTTGGGAGAAGATGTAGGCCACTACGGCGGCTCCTACAAAGTGACCAAAGACCTCTACCGCAAGTACGGGGAGATGCGCCTCCTGGACACCCCCATTTGCGAAAACAGCTTCACCGGCCTTGCCATTGGGGCAGCGATAACCGGCTTGCGCCCGGTGGTGGAAGGGATGAACATGGGTTTTCTGCTGCTGGCTTTTAACCAGATTGCCAACAATGCCGGCATGCTGCGCTACATGTCCGGCGGCAACTTCAAGGTCCCGATTGTCATCCGCGGACCTGGCGGCGTGGGCCGGCAGTTGGGGGCCGAGCACTCGCAGCGGCTGGAGGCCTACTTTCAAGCAGTGCCGGGGCTGAAGATCGTTGCCTGTTCCACTCCCTACAACGCCAAAGGTCTGCTCAAGTCGGCCATCCGCGACGACAACCCCGTCCTCTTCTTCGAACATGTTCTTCTCTACAACGTGAAGGGAGAGGTGCCAGAGGAGGAGTACCTTTTGCCCTTGAATAAGGCGGAAGTTGTCCGCTCTGGATCCGACGTTACCCTCCTCACCTACTCCCGTATGCGCTACCACGTGCTCAAGGCTGTGGATACCCTGGTAGCGCAGGAGATCGATCCTGAGGTGATTGATTTGATCTCCCTCAAGCCGCTGGATATGGAGACCATTGCAGCTTCGGTGCGCAAAACGCACCGAGTGGTCATTGTGGAGGAAGATGTAAAAACTGGCGGCATTGGGGCAGAGCTGACTGCTCGCATCATGGAAGAACTCTTCGACGAGCTGGATGCGCCAGTGGTGCGCCTGGCTTCCCAAGACATTCCCACTCCTTACAACGGCACCTTGGAAGCAGCCACCATCGTGCAGCCAGAAGATATTGTGGCAGCTGTGGAGCGGCTCCTCTACGCTTAAAACGCTTGCTAAATAGCGCCAAAAATTTCTCAAGTCCTCTGGGTGGCCTTGCTAAGATTTCCGTGGCAGGGATCCGAGGATATGCAGGGCGTACTGCTGATCCTCTACATGCTGTTTGTCAGTGGCCTGATTGCCGTGGTTGGGGATCGGGTTGGGTATCGCATTGGCAAAAAGCGCCTAACCTGGTTTAACCTCCGCCCTCGCCACACAGCCATTTTGGTAGCCGTGATTACGGGGGTGAGCATCTCAGCCCTGACCCTAGGCACGCTGCTGCTTCTAAACCGCTCGCTGTCAGAAGCCCTTTTTAGCTACACCAACCAAATTGCTCGGGCTAGGCAAGAGCTGCAGGCCCTCAATCGCCAAAAAGCTTGGCTGGAGACCGAGAATGCTGCCCTCAGGGCCGAGCGGGATCGCCTGCGGCTAGATCTGGATCGATTTCGCAGCCAGCAGTCGGCAGCCCAAACCCGCCTGAGTGAAGTTCAGGATCAACTGGCCGCAGCCCTGCAGGCCCGGCAGGAGGCCGAAGCCAAGCTGGCAGCAACCCAAGAGCAGCTGGCCCAGGTGCAGCCTAAGCTGGAGCAGGCCCAAGTAGAGCTGGCGGCGGTCAAGAAGGAGGTGGAATCGGCGCAGCAAACCATCGCCACCCTAAAGTCCCAAAAGCAGACCTTGCAGTTGGATCGGGATCAACTGGAGCGCTCCCTGGAGGCGGCGCAGGCAGCCCTAAACCAACTGGAGACCCAGAAAAACCAGCTCGAGGGGGAAATTGCCCAGCTCATCCAGTTGGCAGTGCGGCTGCGGCGGGGCGAGCTTGCCATCTTGGCAGGCGAAGTCTTAGCTACAGGGGTAGTTCAGACCCCTGCCGGGGCAAAGCCAGAGACAGTCCGGCAGCAGTTTGAGCAACTGTTGGCGCAGGCAGAACAGCGGGCGCTGGCGCTGGGATCCCAGCCTATACCTCCTCTAGAAAACGCCATCCTCATCCGCCGCGAGGATGCGGATCGAGCTTTGAAAAAGCTACAAGAAGCCGGCAGCTGGGCGGTGCGCATCCTCTCTCTCACCAACCGGCTCAAGGGTGAGCCTGTGCCTGTGGTGGTTCAGATTTACCCCAACCAGCGCCTCTTCGCCAAGGGGTCGGTGCTGGCCCAAGGAGTGATCCAGCCGGGCCTCAGCGAAAGTGAAATCCAGCAGCGGCTGCTGGAGCTGCTAAACGAGGCCAACCAGCGCTCCCAAGAAAAAGGTCTCCTTGCAGATCCCATCACTGGCACTGTTGGAGAGTTCTCCCAGGTCAAGTTTTTGGAAGTGGTGCAGCAGCTGCGCCAAAGCACCACCCCTCTGGATGTGAAGCTGGTGGCTGATGCCGACATCTACACGGCAGGGCCGCTGCGGGTGAGTTTTCTCATGGCGCAAGCCTCCAGCCAATACGGCTCTGCTCCAGCTCAGCTAAGAGGGCGCAGGGAGGGGTGAGGGTCAAGGAGATGGAGCGGGTATTAGTGGGTTTTGATCCAGGGCGGGACAAGTGCGGCCTTGCGGTTGTGCAAACCCAGCCAGCCTGGCAAGTTTTGCACCGGGAGGTGGTTCCTGCCCAAGAGGCCCTGCCCAGGTTGGGGGCTCTCTGGCGGCAGTTTGGAGCAGAGCGGCTCATCCTGGGGGATCAGACGACGGCGCGGCAGTGGAAGTCTCAACTGGAGCTGCTTCTTCCGCCGCACCAGATTGTCCTGGTGGACGAACGCCACAGCTCGGAAGAAGCCCGGCGGCGCTACTGGGAGGTTTACCGGCCGCGGTGGTGGCAGCACCTACTGCCCAAAGGGCTGCGACTGCCGGAGAGGGCCTACGATGATCTGGTGGCCTTGATTCTGGTGGAGCGGTACTGGCGTGGGCAAAAGACAGCTAAGCCGACGTGAATTCCTCCTCCTAGCCGGGCTAGCGGTGGCCGGCTGTGGCGGGCCCAGGGCCCATTTGCCCCTCATCCTCGCCCTCAAGCCGGGGATCCCTCAGAGCTTAGTCAGCGAGTTTCGCCGTCGCACTCGGGCCCGCTTTCGGTTGCAGCTGGTGGATGAGCGAAGCCAGTTGTTGGCTTACCTGCGCCAAAGCCTTCAGCCACCCCAGCCCTCCTGGTGGCCTTTTAGCCAACGACTGCCGGTGCCAGCTCTCAGCCTGCTGGGGGCCGACGCTTTGGATTGGGCTCTGGCTGCCGGTTGGCTGGATCCCTTGCCGCGCAGTCTCCTGGGAGAACGCTGGCAGCAGTTGCATCCCCGTTGGCAAGCAGCAGCCCTGCGGGAGGGGCAGATCTGGGGTGTGCCCTGGCGCTGGGGGGTGACGGCCATTGCCTACCGCCGGGACCGGGTCAGCAAACCCCTCCGGGACTGGGCCGACCTGTGGCGGCCTGAGTTGGCTGGCAAGATCACGCTGCCGGATCACCCACGCGAAGTGATTGGGCTGACCCTAAAAAAGATGGGCCGCTCCTACAACGATCCCCTCGATCCGGAAGAAACCGAGTTGCGACGGGAGCTGGGATCCCTGCACCGTCAAGTTTTGGCCTATACCTCCGCTGACTACTTGCCCATGTTGCGCCTGGCCGATAGCTGGGTAGCTGTGGGCTGGTCGCAAGATCTCTACGCCACTCAGGCCAACTACCCCGAGTTGGAGGTGGTGATCCCGGCCTCGGGATCTGCTGTCTGGTGGGATGTCTGGGTGCGGCCTCGGGCTGCCCAGCCTCTCCCTGAAGAGCTGCAGGCGGAGCTGCCATCCCTGCTGGTCAACTGGATTGACTTTGTCTTAAATCCCGAGTTTGCCCCTCGCCTCGTCAATTTAAGCGGGATCCCTTCAGTGTTACCGCTGGACTTGAACCAACTTTCCCTGCGGCTGCGCCGCCGGCCCGACTTCCACCCCTCCACCTGGGAACGGGCCGAGATCTGGCGGCCCTTGAGCCTGGCCGAAGCCGAGTCCTACCTCCGCCTCTGGGATCAGATGCGGCGCGGCCTCCTGTAGCTTGACCGCTTTTACTTGACCTTTTTGCTCTTTCTACCCGACTTGGGCTTGTCCTGGACGGCCGATTCGGCTTCTCGATCTAAGCTCTCCCCAGAGGCAGAGGCTGGTTCCGACTCTGGAGCGGCAACTGTGGCGGTTTCTGTGGCTACTCCTGAAGGGGGTTCTGCCACAGCCTCAGCTGGGGCTGTAGAAGCCTCAAGGCTTGCTGCTGCCAGTACCGACCCAGCCTTTTCTTCGAAGTCTTCGCCTTTAGCCCCGACGGGAAGGGGGGGTGCCTCGGTGGGATTGCCCTCGCTATCGACCCAGTTGACCGTGGTTTGAGACTTCAACCAGGCCATCACCTTACGAGTAAGCAAATTTTCGTAAATGACCTGGCGTGTCCGCTCCCGATCCAGCTTTTGGCCCTGCTGAGCGTAGGCTTTCATCACCGCTTCCATTTCCACTTCCAATTCAGTGGGGCCGACGGCAATTTGCTCCTGCCGGACGATGGCGCTGAGAGCAAAGGCGCGGCGCAGCCGGTCGATGGCCTCAGCTCGGTGGCGCTCCCTCAATTGGTTGAGAGTCTCAGGTGGCAGTTGAGCCAGGAGCTTGCGGATTTCTCCCGGGGCAACCCTTGCTTGCTGCTGCAGCGACTGCAGGTCTTGAGCTAGCAGCTGCGTTATCTCTTGCTCAACAAGGCTCTCGGGCAGATCCACCTCGGTGGTTGCCAAAATGGCGTTGAGGATGGCCGTTTCAAGGTTTTCTTCGGATTGTCTTAGGGCATCTTGCTCAAGGCGCTTTTTCAGGTGTTCCCGCAGCTCCGCCACCGTCTGGAAGTTGCTGACTTCCTGGACAAAGGCATCGTCCAGCTCCGGCAGCTCTTTGGTTTTGATCTCCTTGAGGCAGACGGTAAAGGTAACCGTTTTCCCAGCCAGCTCTTTTCTAAAGTAATCCTCGGGCAGGGTGGCAGTGATCTCCTTAGTCTCGTCGAGCTGCATGCCCACAACGCCTGCTACAAAGCCGGGAATGAAGTTTTCCTCTTTCAGCTCCAGTTGCAAGTCTTGAGCGGCGAGCTCCTCAAGGAGACTGCCCTCGGCGTCGCGGGCTTGGAAATCCAGCACCACCACGTCCCCCAACTGGGCAGGCCGATCCTCCACAGGCAAGAGGGTAGCCCGCTGATCTCGCAGCTTTTCGATGAGGCGGTCGACTTCCTCAGGCTTGACGTCAACCCGGGTTGCCGTAACCGTCAGCCCTTTGTACTGACCAACGCGAGCCTCAGGGTACACTTCCACATACCCTGAGAAGCTGAACTCGGCTTCTGGGTTAAAGCGCTCCAGAAGCTGCTTCACCTCTTCATCCAGCTCAAACTGGCCGATGGGGGTGACTTGAGCCTCCTGGAGAACCTCCTGGATAGCCTCCTGGATTAGGTCGTCGATAGCACTGGCCATAACCCTCTCGCGGCCCACCTGGCGCACTACCAGGTTGCGAGGGGCCTTGCCCTTGCGAAACCCCGGGATCTGGATGTTCCGCTCCAGTTGGCGCAGGGTTTTTTCGTAAGAGCGCTTAACCCGGTCAGCTTCCACCACGATCTTGAAGCCAAGCCGGCTACCAGGGCGCTTTTCTTGAGTAACCTGCATAGGTGCTAGTGCAAAGGCAAACAGAGGCTCAATTGTACCGCAAAGACCAATGGAAAACCTAGGCAGGGGATCCCTCGGTGGTCACTTCCTTAACCTCTTGGAGGTCTTCCTGAGGCTCAGCTCGTTTGCTGGGGGGCAGTTGCTTAACTTTTGCCTCCAGCTCCACCACCATTTCCTTCAGCTCGCTGATGGCCACTTCCTTCTCTTGCAGTTGCCGATTTTTCTCGCGGGCTTCGAGGCTAAATTGCAGCCGCATCCAGAGGCCATAGATCCAGGCCAAGGCAGCGCCAATCCCAGCAGAAGCCAAAAGCTCAATCACTAGCGGGCTCTCGATGCTGACGCCAGGGGCAAAGGTAATCGTTACCGGGTTGGCGTTTTGCATGGCAAAGAGGGCCACACCCAGGAGGGCCGAGAAAAAGATTAGGTAGTTAAACAGACGCATGCCGTTTTCCTCAAATCAAAGGTATCCACGACGACTTGCCAGCACCAGAGTCAATGGGGCGGCGGACCTAAAAGAACCAGCCGTAGCTGTGTAAGCCTTTGCCCAAAAAGTTCACTCCCAGGTAACAAACCCAAACCACCCCAAAACCCAAGCTGGCTAGAAGCGCAGGACGCCTGCCCTGCCAGCCCTTGGTGATGCGGGCGTGTAGATAGGCAGCAAAAACCAACCAGGTAATCAAGGCCCAGGTTTCCTTGGGATCCCAGCTCCAGTAGGTACCCCAGGCCTCGTTGGCCCAGACGGCCCCGGCAATAATGCCAATGGTAAGTAGCGGAAAGCCCAGCCCGATGAAGCGGTAGCTGGCGTTGTCTAAGATCTCGGCCAGGCTCAGTTGTTGCCGAGGGATCTCCTCTGGAGTCGGCTGGGGAGGAAGTTCAGTCCTGGCACGGGCTATCAGCTCCGGCTGGACTGCAGCTTGGGACGGGCGAAATTGCAGGCCAAGGGAGTTGCCCTTGAGCTGTACCTCCTGGCCACGGGTGAGGATGAGAAAGGCCATGGCCAACAGGGAGCCCACCAAGAGGGCTGCGTAGGCCAACAGCATGACGCTGACATGCATCATCAGCCAGTTGGACTGCAGAGCTGGCACCAGCGGCTGGGCTGCCTGCATATCCTCCGGCAAGGCCAAGGCGGCAAAGGCAACAATGCCTGTCGCTAATGGGGCAGTCATCACTCCCACCCAACGGCGGCGAGTCCACTGGAGAGCCACTAGGTGCAAGGCGGTGATCCCCCAGGCCAAGAAAAACAAAGACTCGTACAAATTGCTCAAAGGGAAGTAGCCGGCCTCGATCCAGCGGGCCGTCAACAGAGCAGCTATTGTCAAGTTGGCCCCCACCATCCCCGCCAAACCCAGTTCGGCCAAAAGGGGCACTTGGGGAAAAGCTGCCCCACCCCAGTAAAAGAGCATGGCCCCCAGACAAATGGCAAAGGCCAGGGTGTTGAGGAGAGCTTGCCACTGAGTGAGATCCAAGCCCGCGAGCGCTATCGTCGCTGCCAAGCAACTCATAGATGACCCCAAAGCTTTTCCGGACAGGACCAAGCCTGCCGATCCCATTCTAGGGCGGGGAAGGGATCCTCCCCAAAGGACACATCCTGGTAATGTGAGGATGGCTTGTCTGCGGCTTGGCAAGTGTTGGAATGGGAGGCTCATGCAAGAACACGCGGGAAGTGCCAGCTTGAAGGCATGGGGATTGAGATGGTGGATGGTGCTGTTGGCAGCTTTGGTGCTGGTTGGCTGTGCGGGATCTGTGCCCAAGCAACCCCAGGAGCACCAACCACCTCAGCTCGAGCGGGTGCCAACGCCAACAGAAATTGCCAAGCTGGATGCCTACTTGCAGCGCTATCGCCCGCAGGTGCAGATCCTCAGCCCACAACCCGGCGAGATCTTGCCAGAGCGCCAGGTCACGGTTCGCTTTGCAGTACGAGGGTACCCGATTTTTAAGGATCCGCAACTGGGTCTTGGTCCCCATTTGCATGTGGTTCTGGACAACCAGCCTTACATTTCTCACTACGACGCTGATGCCCCTCTTGTTTTTGAGGATTTGGAACCGGGATCCCATACGCTGCGGGTGTTTGCCGTCAAGCCCTGGCACGAGAGCTTTAAAAACTCCGAAGCCTACGCCCAAGTCAGCTTCCATGTGCTAGCTCCCACGCCAGAATACGTGCCGCAGCCGCAGTTGCCTCTTCTCACCTACAGCTCTCCCAGCGGCAGCTACGGAGCTGAGCCAATCCTGGTCGATTTTTGGCTTGCCAATGCCCCCGTGCGGGAGAGCTTGCTGGCTGACCTACCCCGTGACTGGCGCATCCGCTACACTCTCAACGGTCAGTCTGGCCTGCTGGATCGCTGGGAGTCTTTTTACCTGAAGGGCTGGAAGCCTGGCCGCAACGTGATGGTAGTGGAGCTGGTTGACAGCAAAGGGGATCCCATCCGCAATGTGTTGAACAGCGCCGCCCGCGAGATCACCTACACCCCCGGGGGCCAAGATACCCTCTCCAAGCTGATCCGAGGAGAGCTGAAAGCGGAAGAGGCCCTGGCTATGGTACAGCCCCAGCCCACCCCGACTCCGACGCCTACCCCGACTCCAACACCCACTCCCACTCTAAGTCCAACACCGACTCCCACTTCGACTCTGACGCCCACTCTGACTCCGACACCTACTCCCACTCCCACTCCTACTCCGACACCAACCCCAAAGCTGACCCCCACAACACCACATGCACCCACACCTCAGTCTCATATAAACAAAAT